>ANAW01000190.1:0-31495 GCA_000340945.1 Nocardiopsis synnemataformans DSM 44143
GCACGACTCGGCCTGCTCGTCGGTGAGCGCGAGCCGGTACCGAAAACCCGTCAACACAGTGTGCACACCTCCCTTCGAACCAGCACACACCGTAGCCACGCCCTACGACATTGTGGTGGGGGCGGCTCACCCCGCCCTGAAGGACGGGATCCGCACCGCCAACGAAACCGCTCACCGCGGACGGGACCGGTGAACGTGCCCGGTCACCGGTCTGGGGAAGGCGTCGTCCGCCGAGTCCGGTGCCCCGGACCGCGCCCTCGTGGCCCGGGTGACGCCCTTCCGCTGCTACCCGGCCGCGTGCGCGCGACCCTTTCAGCGGAATCCGCCGCCCCGTGCCCCCTCCCAGGCCCGCGCGGCCTCCTCCGGCGGCCCCGACGCCGCGATCCGCCCGTCCGCGAGCACGAGGCAGTGGTCGGCGCCGAAGGCCTCGTCGGGGGCGTGGGTGGCGTGCACGACGGTGACCCCGTCGGCGCGGGCCCGCTCCAGGACGCGGCGCACGTACTCGCGCGCACGGTGGTCCAGCCCGGCCGAGGGCTCGTCGAGCAGGAGCAGGTCCGCCTCCTGCGCCAGGCCCTGGGCGATGAGGACCCGCTGGCGCTGGCCGCCCGAGAGCTCACCCAGGCGGCGGTCGGCCAGGTCGGCGACGTCCAGGCGGTCGAGGCACTCGCCGACCACGGCACGGTCGCGCCGGGTCAGCGGCCTCCAGAACCCCCGGTGGGCCCACCGGCCCATCGAGACGGCCCCGCGCACCGTGACGGGCAGGGCGTCGGGGACCGCGCTGCGCTGGACCACGAAGGCGGGGCGGGTCGGACGCGAGGCCCGGACCCCGCCCCGGCGGACCGCGACCGTGCCCGCCATGAGGCCGAGCAGCGTGGACTTGCCCGACCCGTTGGGCCCCACGAGCGCCGTGACCGCGCCCTCCGGAACGGCCGCGTCGATCCCCCGCAGGACGTCCCCGCGCCCGTATCCGGCGTACACGCCGTCCAGTTCCAGCCGGTTCATCCCGCTCCTCACGCTCACCCCGATGTGCAAATGATAATGGTTATCGTTATACAGTGTCCCACTATGGAAGCTCTGTTCGATCCGTTCGGGGTCGTGTTCGTGCGGCGTGCGCTGTGGGGAGGGATCCTGGTCTCCCTCATCTGCGCCGTCGCCGGGACCTGGGTGGTGCTGCGCGGCATGGCCTTCCTCGGCGACGCGATGTCGCACGGGATGCTGCCCGGAGTGGCCCTGGCGTCCCTGCTGGGCCAGAACCTCATACTGGGCGCGGCCCTGGCCGCCGGAACGATGGCCGCGGGCGTCACCGCGCTGGGCCGCTCGTCCCGGCTGTCCCAGGACACGAGCATCGGACTGCTCTTCGTCGGGATGCTCTCGCTCGGCGTGATCCTGGTCTCGCACTCGTCCTCCTTCGCGGTCGATCTCACGGGCTTCCTGTTCGGGGACGTCCTGGCGGTGCGCGAACGGGACCTGGTCCACCTGGGCCTGGCACTGGCCGCGGCCCTGGCCGTCGCGGTCGCAGGGCACCGGGCGTTCCTCGCCCTGGCCTTCGACCCGCGCAAGGCCGCCACCCTGGGGCTGGCGCCCCGGGCCGCCCACGGCGTCCTGCTCGGCCTGGTCACCCTGGCCGTGGTCGCCTCGTTCCACGTGGTCGGCACGCTGCTGGTGTTCGGCCTGCTCATCGCACCCCCGGCCGCGGCGGCCCTGTGGGCGCGCAGCGTCCCCGCGATCATGCTCGGCTCGGCCGTGCTCGGCAGCGCCGCGACCTTCCTCGGGCTGCTCGCCTCCTGGCACTGGGAGACGGCGGCCGGGGCCACGATCGCCGCCACGGCCACCGCCTTCTTCTTCGCCTCGGCGCTCGCGGCGGCCGTGCGCTCCCGCGGGCGCGGCTCCCCCGATCCGATCTCCGACCCGCCCCCCGGCACCACCCCCGACCACCCCGCACAGATGGAGAGGCCGATGACACATGAGGCGTGAACACCGCACCGGCGCGCTGGGCGCGGCCGGACTGTCCGCCCTGGTCCTGCTGACCGGCTGCGGCGCCGCGCGGGACACCGCGGAGCGGCAGCCCGAGGAGGAGGTCCCGCACGGCTACGTCGAGGGCGCCGAGGAGACCGCCGAACCCCAGTCCCGCCTCGTGGTCGCCGACCCCGCCAGCGGAGACGTCCGGGTGCTCAACCTGATCACCGAGGAGACGACGGAACTCGGCCCCGTGGAGGGCCTCGACGGCATCGCCGGGGATGGCCGCTTCGCCTACCTCCACTCATCCGACCACCGGATGACCACCGTCGTGGACAGCGGGTCGTGGACCGTCGACCACGGAGACCACAAGCACTACTACCGCACCGGCGTCGGGCTCGCGGGCACGGTGGAGGGCATCGCCGCGGGCCGGGTCGCCTCCGACGCCGCCCTGACCGCCCTCACCGCGCCGGACGGCGCCGCCGTGCTCGACCGGGCCGCGCTGGAGGAGGGAGCGGTCGAGGAGGCCGCGACCGTCCCCGACGGCGCCGCGGTGGTCCTGCCCTTCGCCGAACACCTCCTGGTGGCCGGGGGCGGCTCCGAAGGCGCGGTCGAGGTACGCGACCGGGACGGCTCCCCCGTCGCGGCGCTCGACGCGACCTGCACCGACCCCCTCGGCCAGGCCGTCACCCGGCGCGGAGCGGTCATCGGCTGCGCCGAGGGCGCCCTGCACGTCACCGAGGAGGACGGGGAGTTCTCCGGCGGCGTGGTCGCCTATCCCGAGGGTTCCGGTCCCGGGGGTTCCGGGGAGCGGGTCGAGGAGTTCGGGCACCGCCCCGGTTCGGCGACCCTGGCCTCGGTCTCGACCGGCGGCGACCTGTGGGTCCTGGAACTGGCCGAGCCCGGGTGGACCCCCCTGGGACTGGAGGGCGTCGTGACCGCGACGGCCGTCGGCGCGGGCGCCCCCGTCCTGGCCCTGACCGGGGACGGGACCCTGCACTCCCTGGACCCGGCCTCGGGTGGGGAACTGGCCTCCGCCGACCTGCTGGAGGGCACGGACACCGCCCACGCCCCCGTCATCCGGGCCGACACCAGCCGCGCCTACGTCAACGACACCGGGCGCGGTGTGGTGCACGAGATCGACTACGACGACGACCTGCGCGTGGCGCGGACCCTCGACCCGGGGATCGCGCCGCACCTCATGGTCGAGACGGGATGGTGACCGCCGTGAGGGCACCGAAGGCGCTCCTGCGAGCTTCGACCGCGGCCGCCCTGGCCGGGGCCGCCCTCCTCGGCACGGCCTCCTGCTCCCCGCAGGAGGCCGGGGACGAGGGGATCGTGGTGACCACCAACATCCTGGGCGACCTCACCCGGGCGGTCGTGGGGGACGAGGCCGAGGTCACCGTCCTGATGAAGCCCAACGCCGACCCGCACTCCTTCGGCATCTCCGCGCGGGAGGCCGCGCTCGTGGAGAACGCGGCGCTCGTGGTCTACAACGGGCTCGGACTGGAGGAGGGCGTGCTGCGCAACGTCGCCGCCGCCGAGGAGGCCGGGATACCGGCCCTGGAGGTCGGCGCGCGGGTCGACCCCCTGGCCTTCTCCCCCGGCGGGGACGCCGCCCCGGGCAACGAGGACGAGGGCGAGCCCGACCCGCACTTCTGGACCGATCCGCGCAGGGTCGTCCGGGCGGTCGACCTCATCGCGGAGCACGTGGTCGCCGAGGTGGACGGCGTGGACGCCGAGGCCGTGCGCGCCAACGCCGAGGCCTACACCGGGCAGCTGGAGGAGCTGGACGCGTGGATGGCCGGGGAGTTCGCCGCGATCCCGGAGGAGAAGCGGCACCTGGTGACCAACCACCACGTCTTCGGCTACCTCGCCGAGCGCTACGGGTTCGAGGTCGTGGGCGCGGTGATCCCCAGCGGCACCACCCTGGCCTCGCCCAGCAGCTCCGACCTCAAGTCCCTGGCCGACGCCGTGCGCGCGGCGGGCGTCGACGCGGTCTTCGCCGACTCCTCCCAGCCCGACCGCCTGGCCACGGCCATGGCGGAGGAGGCGGGCGTGCACATCGAGGTCGTCCCCCTGTTCTCCGAGTCGCTGAGCGAGGAGGGCGGGGGCGCGGCCACCTACCTGGAGATGATGCGCTCCAACACCGAGGCCATCGCCACCGGACTGCGTGGCGAGTGACCGGGCCCCCGGGCCCGGCCCGACCGCGGCGGCCCCTCCCCCCGCCCGCAGCGGACCCTTCCACCCCGAAACTCCCACCCCGAAAGAGAGAAACGTGAACACCCCGACGAACAACGCGACGCCGCGGTTCCCGGCGCGGGCGGCACTGCCCGTGCTGCTGTCCGCAGGACTGCTGCTGACCGCCTGCGGCACCGGAGAGGACGCCGGTCAGGAGCAGGGAGGCGAGGAGCGGGCCGCCGCGGAGGCCGTGGTGGAGAACCCGGTCGTCACCACCTACGACGGCGGCCTGTACGTCCTGGACGGCCAGACCCTGGAGGTCGTCCGGGACATCGCCCTGGAGGGGTTCAACCGGATCAACCCGGCGGGCGACGACCGGCACGTGCTGGTCTCCACCTCGGAGGGCTTCCAGGTCCTGGACGCGGTCGGCGCTGAGCTGACCGACACCCTCTTCCCCGCCGACACCCCGGGCCACGTCGTCCGGCACGCGGGCAGGACCGTGCTGTTCGCCGACGGCAGCGGCGAGATCACCGCCTTCGACACCGACGCGCTCGGCGACGGCCTGCCCGAGACCGACGTGCACAACGCCGAGGAGGCCCACCACGGCGTGGCCGTGGAGCTGGCCGACGGAGAGATGCTGCTGACCCTGGGCGACGAGGAGGAGCGCGTCGGCGCCGTCGTCCTGGACGCCTCCGGCGAGGAGGTCGCCCGCAGCGAGGAGTGCCCGGGCGTCCACGGCGAGACCACGGCCGAGGGCGAGGCCGTCGTCATCGGCTGCGAGGACGGCGTCCTGGTCTACCAGGGGGGCGAGTTCACCAAGGTGGACAGCCCCGACGACTACGGGCGCATCGGCAACCAGGCCGGGAGCGAGGAGTCGCCGGTGGTGCTGGGCGACTACAAGACCGACCCCGACGCCGAGCTGGAGCGCCCCGAGCGGGTCGCCCTCGTCGACACCGCCGCGGGCGACCTGACCCTGGTCGACCTGCCCGCCAGCTACACCTTCCGCTCCCTGGGCCGCGGCCCCGAGGGGGAGGCCCTGGTCCTGGGCACCGACGGCAGCCTGCACGTGATCGACCCCGAGGCGGGCGAGGTCGTGGACAGCATCGAGGTCATGGACGAGTGGCAGGAGCCGCTGGAGTGGCAGCAGCCCCGGCCGGCGCTGTTCGTGCGCGGCGCCACCGCCTACGTGAGCGATCCCGCCACGAAGCAGGTCCACGCACTGGACCTGGAGTCCGGTGAGGTCACCGCCTCGGTGACCCTGGACGCCGAGCCCAACGAGCTCAGCGGCGTCGCGTCCTGATGAACCGACCGGAAACGTTCCTGGTGTGACGCAAGGGGACCTGACCTGCGATGATCTTGTACTTATAGCGAGGTTGGACGGTCGAGACGCGCTATAAGTACAAGATCACGGCGGATGGGGCGGGCCCCGGCGAACCTGTGCGGTCACGCCACCAGACCGCCCCGCCGCCGCGTCTCACCAGTCGTGCATCGAGCCGTCGAGCCTGCGGTTGACCGGCAGGTACCGGGCCTCGTAGGGGTAGCGGGCCGCGGCCTCCTCGTCGATCTCCACGCCCAGGCCCGGCGCGTCGCCCGGGTGCATGTAGCCGTCCGCGAAGGTGTAGGAGGTCCGGAACACCTCGCTGGCGGGCTCCAGGTGCCCCATGTACTCCTGGATGCCGAAGTTGGGCACGGTCAGGTCCAGGTGCAGGGCCGCGGCGAACGACACCGGCGACAGGTCCCCCGCGCCGTGCGAGCCGGTGCGCACCCCGTACAGGTCGGCCAGGTCGAAGATCCGACGCAGGTGCGTGATGCCCCCGCTGTGCGAGACCGACATGCGGATGTAGTCGATGAGCCGCTCGGTGATCAGGTGCTGGCAGTCCCAGATCGTGTTGAAGACCTCCCCCACCGCCAGCGGGGTCGTGGTGTGCTGGCGGATCGTGCGGAACGCCTCCTGGTCCTCGGCCGGGGTGGGGTCCTCGATCCAGAACATGCGGTAGGGCTCCAGCGCCCCGCCCAACTGGGCGGCCTCCAGCGGGGAGAGCCGGTGGTGCACGTCGTGCAGCAGGTGGAAGCCGTAGCCGAACCTGTCGCGGACCGCCTCCATCATCCGGGGCGCGAAGTCCAGGTAGGCGGGGGTGTGCCAGACGTTGTCGGTGGGCACGGCCGCGTCGGCGGGCTCGTAGGTGTGGCCGGTGCCGGGGTGGTGCAGCCCGTAGGTGCTCTCCAGGCCCGGGACGGCGGCCTGCACGCGCACCGCCCGGTACCCCTGGTCCAGGAAGCTCCCGACCGAGTCCAGGAGTTCGTCCACGGACTGGCCGCTGGCGTGGCCGTAGACCATGACGCCGTCGCGGGCGGCGCCGCCGAGCAGCTGGTGGACGGGCTTGCCGACCTGTTTGCCGAGGATGTCCCACAGGGCGCAGTCCACGGCGGCGATCGCGGTCATGGTGACGGGGCCGCGCCGCCAGTAGGCGCCGCGGTAGAGGTACTGCCAGATGTCGTTGATGCGGCCGGAGTCGCGGCCGACGAGCAGCGGGCAGACGTGGTCGCGCAGGTAGGAGGCGACGGAGAGTTCGCGGCCGTTCAGGGTGGCGTCGCCGAGGCCGGTGGTCCCGTCCTCGGTGGTGATCTTGAGGGTGACGTAGTTGCGTCCCGGGCACGTCACGATGACGTCGGCGGAGGTGATCCTCATGGGTGCTTCCTCGTGGGTGGGTGTGTACCGCGACGCCCGGCGGAGCCGGGCCGCGGGGGCGGCCGGACGGTGGCGCGCCCCCGCGGACCGGGGCCGTGGCGGGCCCGGCGGAGTCGCGCCGTGCTTGCGTCGGCTCCCCGCGCTGTGCCTGACGTCGTAGGTATATCGTTTTCCCAGCTGGGTGTCGAGACCTGGAATAATCCTCTCTCCTGGGGTATGGTCCGCCGGAACGTGGAAGTTCCATCGTTTTCCCAAGGGTTTTCCGGCCACGCGCCGAGGAGCCCTCCACACACCCACTGGTAACCTGTCCGCGCCCCAGCCCCGCCCTGCCCGCAACACCCGGGAGCGGCGGCGCGAGCGCGGGGGACCTGCGACAGCGAAGGGAGCGGCACTGGTGCGCGAGCAAGCCCCCGGCGCCCCGTCCGGTCGGGAGGCGCCGTGACGGCCGTCCGCGGAGCCGCCGGCCGCCCCACGATCACCGACGTCGCCGCGCTGGCGGGGGTGTCGGTCTCGGCCGTGTCGAAGGTGGTCAACAACAAGGGCCGCATCGCCGAGCCCACCCGCCAGCGGGTCCTCGACGCGGTGCACAAGCTCCAGTGGTCGCCCTCGGCCGCGGCCGTGGCGCTGCGCGGGGCGCGCACCCGGGCCATCGGCATGGTCTCGCGCCGCTCTCCCGACCTCCTGTCCTACGACCCGCACTTCGGCGTGCTGATCTCGGGCATCGAGCGCGAGCTCGCCCCCCTGGACTACGGCCTGCTGCTGCACATCGTGGGCGAGGAGGAGGACGCCGAGCGGCGCGCCTACCGGCGCCTGGCCGAGGAGCGCCGGGTCGACGGCGTCATCCTCACCGAGAGCCTGGTCCGCGACCCCCGGTTCGACCTGCTGCGGCGGCTCGGGCTCCCCTCGGTGCTGATCGGCATGCCCTGGCGCGACGACCCGGTTCCCGCGGTGCTGGCCCCCGACCAGGAGCGGGGGCTGGCCGAGGCGGTCCGGCACCTGGCCTCGCTGGGGCACCGGCGCGTGGCCTACGTCTGCGGCCCCGAGGACCGCGTGCACACCGGTTTCCGCCGCCGGGTGGTGGAGGAGCAGGTGCGGCGGCACGGGCTGTCCGCCGTCGTGCTGGCGGTCCCCGACTTCACCACCGAGGGGGCGGCCGCGGCCACCGACGAGGCGCTGTCGGCTGCCGAACGGCCCACCGCGATCCTGTTCGCCAACGACATGATGGCGATCGCCGGGATCAGCGCCGCGCGCAGGCGGGGGCTGGAGGTGCCCCGGGACCTGTCCGTCATCGGCCACGACGGCCTGCCCCTGGGCGCGCTCGTGCAGCCGCGGCTGACCACGGTCGGCCACGACCTGGTGGGGCTCGGCCGGGCCGCCGCGCTGACGCTCGTCGCCGCACTGGACGGGGCGCCGGTCGACGTGCCCGCGATCGCCCCTCCCGGGCTGGTGGTGCGCGAGTCCACGGCGCCGCCCCGGGCCTGAGCGGACCCGGATGTTCCTCCCGGGCCGGGGAGGACGCCGACAGGACGGGTCACTAGTGTCTCCTGCCATGGAATCCAGGCATGGCCGGCAGTGGGTGCTCGCGGGCGAACCCCGCGGGGAGGGACACGGGATCGAGGCGCGGATCCTGCACGCGGGGGCGCGGTCGGCCGGGGACTCCCCCGGGCGGGACGGCCCCTCGGACTCCGGGGCGTCCCTGACCGCCCCGCTGCTGCGGGTGGTCGGTCCCCGCGGTCGGCGGCGGGTCGTCGTCGGCCGGATCCGGGTCCGCACCGAACAGGGCGACGCCCCGCTGGTCGTCCTGGCCGTGCAGGCCGTGTGGTCGGAGAACGGCGGCTGGCGCCAGGAGCGGCCCGCCGCCGGAACCCCCGACGACGAGCTCGCCGCCTCGCTGGCCGAGCCCGCCCACGGGATCGCGGGGGACGCGCGCTCGCGGGCGGTGACCATGGCCAAGGCGTTCGCCGAGTCCTCGCGCAACGAGGTGCTGCGGCTGCGGGAGCTGCGCTACGAGCTGGAGCAGCGCATGGCCGACCACCTCGCCGGGCGGGCGGACGGGCAGCTGCGGCCCCTGCTCGCGGCGGCGGTGGAACTCTCGACCGCCGTCGGCCGGGCGCGCGACCAGTCCCTGGAGGCGGTCCGCGCGGGGCTGGGGGTCTGGACGTGGGACAGGGCGGCCTACCTGCGCCTGCGGGACGAGGCGGCCCCGGAGCCGGACGAGAAACCCGCGTGGATGCCGAGGCTGCGCGCGGGCGTACGGCACTGCGAGGCGATGGAGCGCGAGCTGGCCGAGGAGGCGGACCGGCTCCAGGCGCTGCTGGGCGGCATGTCGAGCTTCGCGGTGGCGCAGGGGGCCGAGGCGCAGGAGCGGTTCACCCTGGCCGTCGGGGCCGGAGCGGCGGTGATCGGCCTCCCGGCGCTGGTGCTGGCGCTGTACGGCGCGAACCCCTACCTGCCCCTGGACTCCCTCGACCGCGCCTGGCGACTGCTGCTGCCGATCGGGGCCACGGCCCTGGTCGCCGTGCTCGCGGTCCTGGCGTGGATGCCCGGCACCACCCGGCCCCGCCACTACCTGGTGGCGGTCGGGGCCGTGGTCGCGCTCGTGTCCGTGCTCCTGCTGGCGGGCGCGCTCGTCCCCGTCTGAGACCCGCGCCGGGGAGGCGGACGGCCCCGCTCCACGGCGGGAGGGCCTTCCGCGCGGGCGGTCCGGCGGGCGAACCGGGCCGCGCGTCCGCGTCCGACGGCGACAGGTTGCTTTTCCCAGGCGGATGAGATTCAAACCACCAAAACCGTCCGTGTTGTCCAAAACGTTACTTCTTCGCCTACTCTGATGCCCGACGTGACGTCAAACGGATGTCAACGCAGCTCAGAGGAGTTTCCTTGACCCCTGGACGACGAGCCGGCCTCTCACCGCGCTGGCGCTCCCGGTGGGTGGCCGCGGCCGCCGCGTCGGGGCTCATGATCTCCGGATACGCCCTCGTCGGCGCCGCCCACTCCCCCTCCGGAACCTTCCCCGGCCCCGGTGCGGCCGGGTGCGAGGCCGCCCAGGACAAGCGGCAGATGCGCGGGGCGTGGCTGACCACGGTCGGCAACATCGACTGGCCCTCCGAGCCGGGCCTGTCCGCCGAGGACCAGAAGGCGGAGATGGACCAGCGCCTGGACGAGGCGGTGGAGCTCGGCCTGAACACCGTGTTCCTGCACGTGCGCCCCACCGCCGACGCCGTCTACGAGTCGGAACTGGAGCCGTGGTCGAAGTACCTCACCGGCGAGCAGGGCGGCGACCCCGGCTACGACCCGCTGGAGTACGCGGTGGCCGAGGCGCACGAGCGCGGCCTGGAGCTGCACGCCTGGTTCAACCCCTACCGGGTCGGCATGGACTCCGACATCGAGGAGCTGGCCGAGGACCACCCGGTCAGGGAGCACCCCGACTGGCTGGTGCGCTACGGCGGCGAGGGCTTCCTCGACCCGGGCAAGCCCGAGGTCCAGGAGTGGGTGACCCGCGTGATCATGGACGTGGTGGAGCGCTACGACATCGACGGCGTGCACTTCGACGACTTCTTCTACCCCTACCCCAAGGACGGCGAGGAGTTCGACGACGACCAGACGTGGGAGGAGCACGGCGAGGGCTTCGACGACCGCGAGGACTGGCGGCGCGACAACGTCAACGAGTTCGTCAGCGGCGTGCACGAGCGCATCGAGGAGGCCAAGCCCTGGGTGCGCTTCGGGATCTCCCCGTTCGGCATCTGGCGCAACGCCGACAACGACCCCGCCGGGTCCGACACCTCGGGCCTGGAGTCCTACGGGGCCCAGCACGCCGACACCCGCGCCTGGATCCAGGAGGGGATGGTCGACTACGTCGTCCCGCAGCTGTACTGGGAGCGGGGCTTCGAGGCCGCCGACTACGAGGAGCTGGTGCCGTGGTGGGCCGAGCAGGTCGAGGGCACGGACGTGGACCTGTACATCGGCCAGGGCGCGTACCGGGTCGGTGACCGCCACTGGACCGACGAGGACGCGCTGAGCACCCAGCTGGACTACTCCTCCGACTACCCCGAGGTCGACGGCGACGTCTACTTCTCCTTCAAGTCCCTCACGGGCGTGGCCGAGGACGCCTACGCGCACCTGGCCGACGAGCACTACGGCGACCCCGCCCTGCCGCCCCTGGCGGGAGGGGACCGCGGGGGCGAGTCCCTGGCGGGCGCCGTGGAGGACGTGACCGCCGAGGTCACCGACGAGCACACCGCGGTGGAGTGGGAGCGGGTGGAGGACGCGCGCTTCTACGCCGTCTACCGCCTAAACGCGAAGGAGGCCGCGCGGGCGGACTCGGGCGATCCGGAGGAGTACTGCGACGCGCTCTCGTCCGACAACCTCGTGGGCGTGACCGGCGGGACCTCGCTGGAGGACTCCGGCCACACCGCCGAGGACGCCGCGAAGGCCGAGGACGGCGGCGAGGAGTCCGGTTCCGCGTACGTGGTCACCGCACTGGACGACTACCGCGTGGAGGGCCCGGTCGGTGGGATCGCCGACCCGCGCGGCTGATCCCGGCGGGCGGGGGGCGGCCCACACCGGACGCGGGCGGCTCACACCAGAGGGGCCCGGTCGGCGTCCAGCACGTTGACGCCCTCCGCCTCCAGGACCTCCTCGAAGGCGTCGAGCGACTCGGCCGCGACGAAGGCGGCCTCGCTCCGGTGGACCGGGAGCAGCCACAGGAACCTCGCTCCCCCGGCCTCGGCGGGCGCCCGCTCCAGCGCGGGCCCGTAGGGGTAGGGCGGGCTCACCAGGAGGTGGTCCATGCGCGAGCCCTCCGTCCACGGGCCGCCCACGTCGATCACCGAGCCGACGCCGAGCCGGTACTCCTCGAAGGAGTGCAGGTGGCTGACCATGGCCAGGGTCTCGGCGTGGACCCGCGCTCCGGTGGGCGCCATGAGGAAGAACTCGGTGCCGCCCCCCGCCTCGTGGACGGACGAGCCGACCGTGACGTGGACCCAGCCCTCGCCCGCGTTGCGGGGCGCCACCCGGTAGGTGGCGAAACCCGGGACCCGGTCGAGGAGCGGGGCGTGCTCCCAGGTGGTGGGCTCCACGGCGTGCCCCTGCCAGAACTCCCGGACATGGCGTTCGAGCGCGCGGATCCGCGCGTCCTCCCCGGTCGTCAACGAACCCGACCCCTCGCTGTGCCTTCGGACGCCAGGGGGTGTCGCTCTCCCCCGAAGCGCCCGGTATACGGACATCTGAAGCGGCCAGACTACGGCTTCCCGGCCAGATCCGGGGTGCGGTCACGGACCCGGAGCCTTCCGAAGGCCGTGCCAAGGACTCCCGGGCAGAGGGGAGCGCCCCGTTCCGCGCGGGCGGCCCGGGACGCAGCACGCGTGTGCGGGTCGGCGGGGACGCGGCCGACCCCCTGCCTGGTGACGGGGCGATGCTCAGAGCGTGACGGGGCCGTAGGAGTTCAGGGCCTCCACGATCTGCCGCTCCTCGTAGTCCAGGTGCACCTCCACCTCGGCGGCCAAGCGCTCGACCTCGTCGCGGACCCCGGCCGTGTCGTCGCCGTCCAGGAGCGCGCGGATGCGGTCCAGCGACCGGCTGACGACCGCGTGCTCCCGGGTCAGGCGCTCCAGGACGGGTGCGAGCCCGGGGTGGCTCTTCGCCAAGCCGGGCAGCACGCCCTCGTCCTCCGCGGTGTGGTGGCCGTGCAGGAAGTCGCAGAAGGACAGGCACTTCTTGCGCAGCTGCTGGTCCAGGGGCGCCGGGACGCCGGAGGGGCCGCCTCCCTCGGCGAGGTCGCGGCGCAGCGAGGCAAGTTCGCCCCGCAGCAGGTCGTGGATCTTGACGAGCTGGTCGCCCAGCGCCTCGATGCGCTGTCCCTCGGGGACGGGGGCGGCGGTCTGGTCGCTCATGTGCTCTCTCTCGCTGGAGGGGCGAAGGCATCCGGAAAAATGCCAGTGATGGCATACTGCCAGTGACTGGCACATTAGGGCAACGAGTTTTCCCCGCCCCCGGCGGACCCGCCGTATCCTGGCCCGATGATCGCCGAGCCCTTCCGGAACGAGGAGTCCGCGCTCCCCCTGCGCGAGCGCAAGAAGCTGCGCACGCGGCGGGTGCTCGCCGACACCGCCCTGCGGATGTTCCTGGAGCGCGGCTTCGACCAGACCACGCTGGACGACCTGGTGGCCACGGCCGAGGTGTCGGTGCGCACCTTCTTCCGCTACTACTCCTCCAAGGAGGAGGTCGCCCTGGCCGCCGAGGGCGAGCTGTGGGACGCCTACGCCGCCGAGGTGGAGCGCATGAGCGTCACCGGCCCCGTCCTGCCCCTCCTGCGCGACTGCTACGTGGACGCGGTGCGCGGCCTGCCGGACGACTGGACCGGGCGCTACCTGGCCACCCGGAAGCTGGTCGCCCACAACCCGGCGCTGGGCGCGCACCACGCGGGCGCCGTCCAGGGCCTCCAGGTGCGGCTGACCGAACTGCTGGAGGACAAGACCGGCGTGGACAGCCGTACGGACGTGCGGCTGCGGCTGGTCGGTGAGATGGCCCTGTCCGCGGTGCGCTACGGAAGCATGAACTGGGTGCGCGCCTACCGGCACAGCGACCGCACCGGCGACGCCGGGACGCTCGTCGCCGAGGTCACCGCGGCCTTCGACGCCCTGCCCCGCGCGCTGACGCTGTCACCGGACACGCTCACGCGGCACGGCTGAACCGGCGGATGGGAAGCACCCGGCCGACATACGCTCAGACCGCGCGCAGACGGGTCCCCTGTTCGTCGCGCAGCCGATCGAGGGCCGCCGCGGTCTGCTCGTCGGCGGGGAGGTAGACGACCAGCTGCTGGGCGTCGGGGTCCGCGAGTTCGAGGGTCTCCCGGTTCCACCGCATCAGGCCCCCCGAGGGGTGGTTGATCCGCAGCGGGACGCGGTCGGGCGGAAGGTGCTGGGCGATCCGGCCGGTGAACTCGGCCCCCGCCAGCGGCGCGAGATCGGTCTTGAACCATTCGGACGCGGTGACGGACGGGCCAAGCCAGAGGTCGAAGGCCTGCTCGTCGGCCACCTGGCCCCAGTCCGCGAACACGTCCCGGGCGCGGGGGTCGGTGAAGACGTAGCGGGTGAGGTTGGGCTCGTCGGCGTCGAGCAGCCCGGTGGGCGCCATGACGAGCCCGAACCCGCTGGTGTGGGCGAGCACGTCACCGAGCCGGTTGGCCACCATCGCCACTCCCGGCTCCAGGAGGTCGAGCGTCTGCCGGACCGGGGCGCGCACCTCGCGCGGGGGCGGCTCGGGCTGGCGGTGCCCGGAGCAGGCGCCGCCGGTGATCTTGGCCAGGTAGGACAGGTGGCCGCGCTCCGGCGCGTCGAGGCCGAGGGCGTCCGCGATCGCGTTGACCACGGGACCGGTGGGGTTGCGGTCGCGGCCCTGCTCGATCCGGGTGAGGTACTCGACGCTGATCCCGGCCCGGACGGCCAGTTCGGTGCGGCGCAGGCCGGGAGCCCGTCGGCGACCGTGCTCGGGGAGGCCGAGGTCCTCGGGATGGGTGTCGTCGCGCTTGGCGCGGATGAAGTCTCCCAGTGGCGTACCCATGCCAAGAATGTAGGGCACGCCGGGGATGGTGGCCCTGCGGGGGATAGCCTGCGCTCGGCCTGGCTGTCCCCGCCCGGGTGCCCGATCGTGGAGGACATGACACAGACACACGCACAGCACCGGGGCGTGACCCGATGAGGTACGTCCAGCTCGGGTCCTCGGACCTGCGGGTCAGCCGGGTCGCGCTCGGCGGCATGGGGTTCGGCCCCGACCCCGAGGGAAGGAACCCGTGGGCGCTCGACGAGGAGGCCGCCGCGCCCGTCTTCCGCCGCGCGGTCGAACTCGGGATCACCCTGTGGGACACCGCCAACGTGTACGGCGCCGGAGCCTCCGAGGAGCTTCTCGGCCGGGCGGTCCGCCGCTACACCCGCCGCGAGGACGTGGTCCTGGCGACCAAGGTGGGCCTGCCGGCGCACGCCGGGCCGACGGGGTCGGGGCTGTCCGCCGCGGCGATCGCCGAGCAGATCGACGCCTCCCTCAGGCGGCTGGGGACCGACCACGTCGACCTCTACCAGATCCACCGCTTCGACCCGTACACCCCGGTCGAGGAGACGATGGAGGCCCTGCACGCGGTCGTGGCCGCGGGCAAGGCCCGCCACATCGGCGCCTCCTCGATGGCGGCCTGGCAGTTCGCCAAGATGCAGCACGCCGCCGACCTCGGCGGCTGGACCCGGTTCGTGTCCATGCAGGACCAGTACAGCCTGGTCCAGCGCGAGGAGGAGCGCGAGATGTTCCCCCTGCTGGCCGACCAGGGCGTCTCCAGCTTCCCGTGGTGCCCCCTCGCCAAGGGCCGCCTCGCCCGCCCGTACGGGGAGCGGACCGCCCGCTCGGAGGCCGACCCGATGGGCCGGAGGTTCTTCGACGACCGCGACCGGTCGGCCATCGACACCGTCGAACGGATCGCGCGGGAGCGCGAGGTGCCCATGGCCCGGATCGCGCTGGCCTGGGTGCTCGACAACCCGGTCGTGGCGGCTCCGGTCGTTGGCGCCACCCGTCCCGGTCACCTCGACGACGCCGCCGCGGCGGTCGACCTCACGCTGACCGACGACGAGACCGAGGCGCTCAACGCCACGTACACGCCCCGCGAGCCCACCGGCTACTAAGGCCCGCCCGCCCGGCACGCCCCCGCAGGAGGACCGACCGGCTCGCGGTGCCCGCACAAGGCTCGCCACCCCGCGGGGACCGCACAGGAGCCCGGACCCACCGCCCGCAGGAATCACCATCCCCAAGTCCGGCGCTCACTGCCCACGCGACTCACCACCCCCAGCACCCGCACAGGCCCCACCCACGACCTCACCCGACCGAAGGGACGACCCGGTCATGACTCTGCCACCCGTGGTGTTCGGTTTCGGCGCACACAGCCACCTTCCCGAACGCGACGCACTCCTCGACCTCACCCTCCAGGCCGACCGGGACGGTCTGGACCTGTTCTCCCTGTCCGACCACCCCTACATCGGCACCCGCGTCGACGCCTACGCCGCCCTCGGATTCGTCCTGGGACGCACCCGAAGGCTCACCGGGTTCGCCAACGTCACCAACCTGCCCACCCGCCCCGCGCCCGTGCTGGCCCGCACCGTCACCTCGCTCTCCGCCCTCTCCGGAGGCAGGGTCGTGCTGGGCCTGGGCGCCGGAGGCCTGTGGGACCGCATCGCCGACATGGGCGTGGCCCCGCTGGCGGCCGGTGAGGCCGTGGAGGCGTTCGAGGAGGCCGTCACCCTCGTCAGGCGGCTCTCCGGAGGCGGCTCGCCCATCACGTTCGAGGGCGCCCACTACCGCGTCCGGAACATCGAACCCGCCCCCGTGGCGGCGGTGCCGGTCTGGACCGGATCGGTCGGCCCGAAGTCCCTGGCCGCCACCGGCCGGGTCGCCGACGGCTGGATCCCCGGCCACGCCGCCGACTGGGTCTCGGACCGCTACCGCGCGTCCCGTCCGATCGTGGAGGAGGCCGCGGCCTCGGTCGGCCGCGACCCGGCCGGGGTCCGGACCGTCTTCAACCTTCCCGGGCGCATCAACGACCGCCCCCTGTCCCGCACCCGCGACCACGACAACCGCTGGATCGGGGGCTCGGTCGGCCAGTGGGTCGAGGAGCTCACCGGCGCGGTGCTCGAACACGGCGCGTCCGGTTTCACGCTCTTCTCCCCGTCCGGCGGCACGCCCGACGCGGTCTCGCTCGGCAGGTGGGCCCAGGAGATCGCCCCGGCGGTCCGTGAGGCCACCCTGACCGTCCCGGCCACCTCGTGAACGGCCCAGCCCCCGCCCCCGCGCGGGTGCCGCCGGGCCAGACCACACCCCCTTACCGCCAACCACACCACCGCGAAGGATCACCCATGTCCCGAACAGTCGCCGTCATCGGCGCCGGATACGGCGGCGCCGCCCTGGCCAAGGAACTCGAAGGCGACGCCGACGTCGTCCTCATCGACCCCCGCGACGCGTTCGTCAACGTCGCCGGTTCGCTGCGCGCGGTCGCTCAGCCCGACTGGGCGGAGAACATGTTCTTCCCCCTCGACAGGTTGCTGACCCGGGGAACCCTGGTCCGCGACCGCGCGGTCTCCGTGGACCCCGGCGGCGTGACGCTCGCCTCGGGGCGGCGGGTCGGGGCCGACTACATCGTGCTGGCCACCGGCTCCACCTACCCCTACCCGGCCAATCCCGTAGCCGACGCCACCGCCGACGCCCTGGAGGACTTCCGCGTCACCCACAAGGCACTCGCGGGAGCCGACCGCGTGCTCATCCTTGGCGCGGGACCGGTGGGTCTGGAGTTGGCCGGTGAGACCAAGGAGGTCTGGCCCCACAAGGACGTCACCGTCGTCGACCCCACGCGGGAACTCCTCCCGGGCTTCCTCCCCGAGGTCCGTGCCGAACTGCGGCGGCAGCTGGAGGAGCTGGGGATCCGGATCCTGCTCGGCACCGGCCTGACCGCTCCGCCGCCGACCGCTCCCGGCGAGGCCGGAACGGTCACGGTCACCACCGCCGACGGTGAGGAGATCACCGCCGACATCTGGTTCCGCGCCCACGGCACATCCGTCAACAGCGACTACCTCGCCGACGGCCGCCTCACCCCCCGCACTGACCGCGGCGAGGTCCCGGTCACCGACCGCCTGAACATCGAGGGCTACGACCACGTCTACGCCGTCGGAGACATCACCGCCCTCGGCGAGGCCAAGATGGCCGGGTACGCCGGTCAGCACGCCGCCGTGGTCGCCGAGAACATCCGGGCGCAGATCAGCGGAGGCGCCCCCGAGGCGACCTACCAGCCCCTCGGACAGCCGATGATCCTGCTGCCGCTGGGAACCGAGGGGGGAGTGGGCCAGCTCCCCTCGCCCGACGGCCCCACCGCGGCCCCCGTCGAGGTGGTCTCCCAGTACAAGGGCGCCGACCTGTTCACCGGCCGCTTCTCCGAGCAGTTCGGCATCCCCGGGTAGGGCCTCGGTGTCCCCGGGCAGAACCGCACCGTGCCGCAGCGGGCCGCCGTCGATGACGGCGGCCCCCGCGCGTCAGCCCGTCAGCCCGACCCAGCGGCGCTGCCCGGCGACTCCCCGCCTGTTCCCGCCTGCCCGCACGCCGGTCGGCGCCGCGCGCGTCGTGGGACGCGGGAGCGTGTGCGTCGTGGGACGCGGGAGCGTGTGCGTCGTGGAACGTGCAAGCGTGTGCGTCGTGGAACGTGCGAGCGTGTGCGGAGTGCACGCGGCGTATCCCGGCGGGTGCCGAGAGTCCTGTCCGCATACCCCGGGGCCGTCCGGGGTAGGCGGGGATCCGTCCCACCGGGCGCCGCTTCGCCACGACAGGAGGAGGGTGTACGCCATGACACGCCGTTTCGACGTCGGTGACCATGTGAGCTGGAACTCCGAAGCCGGGCGAGTGTCCGGCACGATCACCCGGGTCCACACCAGCGACTTCGCCTTCAGGGGCCGTACGCGCCGCGCCTCCGAGGACGAGCCGCAGTACGAGATCAGGAGCGACAGAACCGATCACGTCGCGGCGCACAAGGACGGGGCCCTGACCCGGATCTCCGGCGACGGCTGACCGCGATGGCACCGCCGTTCCTCACCGTCGGCCACTCCGATCGCACGTTCGAGGAGTTCGCCGCACTGTTGCACGAGAACGACGTGCACGTGGTGGTCGACGTGCGCAAGCTCCCGGGTTCGCGCCGCAACCCGCAGTTCGACGAGGACGCCCTTTCCGGGGCCCTGCGCGCTACCGGCGTACGGTACTCACGCGTCGCGGAACTCGGCGGAAGGCGCCCGGTCGCCAAGGACGTCTCCCCCGAGGTCAACGGGTTCTGGCGCAACCGCAGTTTCCACAACTACGCCGACCACGCTCTCTCGGCCGAGTTCGGATCGGGGCTCGCCCGGCTGCGTGGGGCGGGCGCGGACCACCGCGCCGCCGTGATGTGCTCGGAGGCGGTGTGGTGGCGGTGCCACCGGCGCATCATCGCCGACCACCTGCTCGCCCGCGGCCACGAGGTCCTCCACGTCATGGCCGCTCACCGCGTCGACGCCGCCCGGCTCACACCGGGGGCCGTCGTGAGCAGCGACCGCGTCGTCACCTATCCGGCGCGACCGGCGGACGCGGACGGCGACGAGGCCGCCCGGACGGGCGCCCCTCCCCAGAGGTGAGGCGGGCGGCCCGGAACGCCCGCCGGAAGCCGTCCTCGGCGCGAAGGACGGCCCCGGTGGGTTTCACCGAACCCCCTTCTGGTTAACGTACGGGTGTTCCACCCGGCCGCGGGCCCCGGCGACGCTGCCGGATCTTCCGCCCCCGGCACCACGCCTGACCGACCAGGAGGAGTGCGCCATGTTCCGCAAAGTGCTCGTGGCCAACCGGGGCGAGATCGCTATCCGCGCGCTGCGCGCCGGTTACGAGTTGGGCGCCCGCACCGTCGCCGTCTTCCCCCACGAGGACCGCGGCTCCCTGCACCGGCTCAAGGCCGACGAGGCCTACCAGATCGGCGAGCCCGGCCACCCGGTGCGCGCCTACCTGTCCGTGGACGAGATCGTGGGCGCGGCCCGCCGGGCCGGGGCCGACGCCGTCTACCCCGGCTACGGCTTCCTGTCGGAGAACCCCGAGCTGGCCCGCGCGTGCGAGCGCGCCGGGATCACCTTCGTGGGCCCGCCCGCCGACGTGCTGGAGCTGACCGGCAACAAGGCCAGCGCCGTGGCCGCCGCCCGGGAGGCGGGCGTGCCCGTCCTGGAGTCCAGCGAGCCCTCCGACGACGTGGAGGCCCTGGTGGCCGCCTCCGAGCGGATCGGCTTCCCGCTCTTCGTCAAGGCCGTGGCCGGAGGGGGCGGGCGGGGCATGCGCCGCGTCCAGGAGCCCGAGCGGCTGCGCGAGTCGGTGGAGGCCGCCATGCGCGAGGCCTCCGCCGCGTTCGGCGACGCCACCGTGTTCCTGGAGCGCGCGGTGGTCGACCCCCGCCACATCGAGGTGCAGATCCTCGCCGACGGCGAGGGCGGCGTCGTGCACCTCTACGAGCGCGACTGCTCCCTCCAGCGGCGCCACCAGAAGGTCATCGAGCTGGCCCCCGCGCCCAACCTCGACCCGGCCCTGCGCGACCGCATCTGCGCGGACGCGGTGCGCTTCGCCCGCCGGATCGGCTAACGCAANGGCACGGTCGAGTTCCTGGTCGGCGCGGACGGCAGCCACGTCTTCATCGAGATGAACCCGCGCATCCAGGTCGAGCACACGGTGACCGAGGAGATCACCGACGTGGACCTGGTGCAGTCCCAGCTGCGGATCGCCTCCGGCGAGACCCTGTCCGACCTGGGCATCTCCCAGGAGGGCGTCTACGTGCGCGGCGCGGCGCTCCAGTGCCGCATCACCACCGAGGACCCCGCCAACGGCTTCCGCCCCGACACCGGGACCATCAGCGCCTACCGCTCCCCCGGCGGCTCGGGCATCCGCCTGGACGGCGGCACCTCCGCGGCGGGCACCGAGATCAGCCCGCACTTCGACTCGCTGCTGGTCAAGCTCACCTGCCGGGGCCGCGACCTGGCCACCGCGGTCAGCCGGGCGCGACGGGCCGTGGCCGAGTTCCGCATCCGCAGCATCGCCACCAACATCCCCTTCCTCCAGGCGGTGCTGGACGACCCCGACTTCCAGGCCGGGCGGATCACCACCTCCTTCATCGAGGAGCGCCCGCACCTGCTCACCGCCCGGCCCTCCGCCGACCGCGGCACGCGCCTGCTCACCTACCTGGCCGACGTGACGGTGAACAAGCCGCACGGGGAGCGCCCCCAGCTGGTGGACCCCGCCACCAAGCTGCCGCCGCTGCCCGGGACCGCCGGATCGCCGCCCGCGGGTTCGCGCCAGCGCCTGGCGGAGCTGGGCCCGGAGGGGTTCGCGCGGTGGCTGCGCGAGTCGCCGAACCTGGGCGTCACCGACACCACCTTCCGCGACGCCCACCAGTCCCTGCTGGCCACCCGGGTGCGCACCCGCGACCTGCTGGCCGCGGCGCCCGTGGTCGCGCACACCCTGCCCGAACTGCTGTCCCTGGAGTGCTGGGGCGGCGCCACCTACGACGTGGCGCTGCGCTTCCTGGCCGAGGACCCCTGGGAGCGGCTGGCGGCGCTGCGCGAGGCGGTGCCCAACATCTGCCTCCAGATGCTGCTGCGCGGGCGCAACACCGTGGGCTACACCCCCTACCCCACCGAGGTGACCGACGCGTTCGTGCGCGAGGCCGCCGAGACGGGCGTGGACGTCTTCCGGATCTTCGACGCCCTCAACGACGTCGAGCAGATGCGCCCGGCCATCGAGGCCGTACGCGCGACCGGGACCTCGGTGGCCGAGGTGGCGCTGTGCTACACCTCGGACCTGTCCGACCCCGGCGAGAAGCTCTACACGCTGGACTACTACCTCAAGCTGGCCGAGCGGATCGTGGACGCGGGCGCGCACGTGCTCGCGATCAAGGACATGGCCGGTCTGCTGCGCGCCCCGGCCGCCGCGAAGCTGGTCACGGCGCTGCGCAGCGAGTTCGACCTGCCGGTGCACGTGCACACCCACGACACCCCGGGCGGGCAGCTGGCCACCTACCTGGCGGCGGTGAACGCCGGGGCGGACGCGGTGGACGGCGCGGTGGCGTCCATGGCGGGCACCACGTCCCAGCCGTCGCTGTCGGCGATCGTGGCCGCCTTCGACCACTCCGAGCACGCCACGGGCCTGAGCCTGGACGCGGTCAACGAGCTGGAGCCGTACTGGGAGTCGGTGCGCCGGGTCTACGCGCCCTTCGAGGCCGGGCTGTCCTCCCCCACGGGCCGGGTGTACCACCACGAGATCCCGGGCGGGCAGCTGTCCAACCTGCGCACGCAGGCGGTCGCGCTGGGGCTGGGCGAGCACTTCGAGGAGGTCGAGGCGATGTACGGCGCCGCCGACCGGATGCTCGGACGCCTGGTGAAGGTCACCCCCTCCTCCAAGGTCGTGGGCGACCTGGCGCTGCACCTGGTCGGCGCGGGGGTCTCCCCGGCCGACTTCGAGGCCGACCCCGGTCGCTTCGACGTCCCGGACTCGGTGGTGGGGTTCCTGCGCGGTGAGCTGGGCGTCCCGCCGGGCGGGTGGCCCGAGCCCTTCCGCACGCGGGCGCTCCAGGGGCGCTCCGAGGCGCGGCCCGCGCAGGAGCTGGGCGAGGAGGACCGGGCCGGGCTGGCCGAGGACCGGCGGGCCACGCTCAACCGGCTGCTCTTCCCCGGACCGACGCGGGAGTTCGAGGAGCACCGGACCTCCTACGGCGACACCAGCGTGCTCTCCAGCGCGGACTTCTTCTACGGCCTGCGCGCGGGCGAGGAGTACTCGGTGGACCTGTCGCCGGGCGTGCGGCTGCTCATCCAGCTGGAGGCGGTGGGCGAGGCCGACGAGCGCGGCATGCGCACGGTGATGGCCACGCTCAATGACCAGCTGCGCCCGCTCCAGATCCGCGACCGGGCCCTGGCCTCGCAGGTGCGGGCCGCCGAGAAGGCGGACCGAGGCGACCCCGGTCAGGTCGCGGCGCCCTTCGCGGGCGCGGTGACCCTGACGGTCGCCGAGGGCGACGCGGTGGAGGCCGGTGCGACGGTGGCCACCATCGAGGCGATGAAGATGGAGGCCGCGATCACCGCGTCCGTGTCGGGGACGGTCACGCGGGTGGCGGTCGACCGGGTGCAGAAGGTGGAGGGCGGCGACCTGCTGGTCTGCCTCGGCTGAGCCGGACGGCGGGTCTGTTCGAGCTCGGCGGGCGCCTGCGGGTGTCCGCCGGGCCCTTCCCTTGGCCAGGGGGTTCTCCTCGGCCGGAGGGCTCGGCCGGGGAAGGGCGGCTTCGGCCGGGTGCCCGACCGAAGGGAGCGGTAGCTCGGCCGGATCCGGCCAGGGAGGGGCGGGAACCCCGCATGTCCGGGCGGCGTCGGAACGTGTCGGTAAACCGCTGACACGACGACGAAGGTTCCCCCTTTGGCTCCCCTGTACCGCCACGGCGCCCTGCCCCTCCTCGCGGCCCTGGTCCTGACCACCGGCTGCGGCCCCCGTCTCGACCTCCAGGACAGCTCACGCCTGGAGGCCCTGCTGCCGTCCCCGAACGCCTACCCCGACGGGTTCGACGTCGACGAGCTGGACGTGGACGAGATCCAGGGGGTGGATTTCGGCGGCGAGGCGGGCACCGACGGCTTCCGCGACGTGGAACCGGCCGAGTGCGGCGCCGTCCTCAACGGGGGCACCGGGCGGCTGCCCGCAGGGGCCGTCGAGGGGGCGGCCCAGACCGCGACCCCGTCCGGTTCCTCTCCGGGTGCGGCCACCTACGGCTACGTCCTGGTCTCGGGGGACTTCGGCGACGCCCCGGTCGAGGGCACCGGGTTCGGGGACCTGCTGGACGCCTGCTCCAGGATGAGCGTGTCCGCGAACGGCGGACTCGAGGGCGCGCTCGTCTCCCGGGACTCGCCCGCCCTTCCCGAGGGCGGCGGCATGTTCTCCGTGACCCTGTACGGCGAGCACGCGCACCTGGCGGCGCGGACCGCGTGGGGCCAGGTCGGAGAGGTGTACTTCGTCCTGGTGGGGATGCGCGCGAGCGGTTACTCGGACGTGTCGTCCCTCGCGCTCATGGAGGCGTGCGGAGACGACTTGGACCCGGGCTGCGAGGACGCCTACCGGGCCCGGGTGGACCGGGAGGAGGACGACCGGATGGAGGAGGAGTTCGAGGAGGTCCTGACCCGCGCCGTGGAGAGGCTGGAGCGCGCCGCCTGACCAAACGGCTCGCCAACCCCCTGTGGGACGCCAAGCAGCTCGTGCTGTTCCGCAACATCCCTGTGTCGGATGCCCGGATGCTGGCCGGTGCTCTGACCGGTGTACGAGAGTCGTTCAGTAAACACAACCTCGCCCGCGTGTACACGGCCCTTGCCCCTGGAAGGGAACGAGATCCCCGATGCCCCTGGTCGAGATCGAGTGCAAACGCGCGCTGGAGAGCCGAGAGTCCCTGGAAGAGCGGTTGAGGCGGTCGGGCTTCGTCGCCACGGGGCCGACGGTGGAGGTCGACACCTACTACAGCAGGCCCGACGTCGACTTCCTGGAGACGGTCGAGTGTCTGCGGGTCCGTGAACGGGACGGTGGGTGCGAGGTCACCTACAAGCCCGCATCCGACACCACCACCCACAGCGCGGGTGGTGTCGTGGCCAAACAGGAGACGAACGTGGCGCTGGCGGACGCCACCCAGGCTGTGCACGCCCACAGTCTGTTGGAGGCGTTGGGCATGGTGCCGTTGGCCCGTGTGGAGAAGTCGCGCAACTGCTACCGCGCTCCTGACCGGCCGGAGCTGTCAGTGGTGGTGGACACGATCGCGGACCTGGGAGCGTTCGTCGAGGTCGAGGTCGTCTCCGCGTGTGACCGTGAGGAAGTCGTGCGGCGGCTCGAAGAGACCGAACGACTTCCGGGACTGGAGTCCCACCCTGTGGTGACTCTTCCGTACAGGGACCTGGTGCCGAGAGATCAGGCGAGCACAGAGGCCCGCTCCCTGCTCGACGCCTCCGGGTGAGGTGTCGTTCCGGAAACGCGACACCTCCAGGTGGAACGCTGCCGTAGCCACCCCGTCTCCCTAGCCCGGTCCCCTGGGATGCGTATCAGGCCGAAGCCCGGCGGGGTGGCGGCGCCCACACCGGGGCGCCGCGTACCCTCGAAGGCGTGAGGAACACGCTCGACGACCCGGCCCTCCTGGCGGCCCGGATGCGCGAGGTCCTCGGCTCGGGCCCGGTGGTCGCGCTGACCGGCGCGGGCCTGTCCACGGACTCGGGCATCCCCGACTACCGCGGCCCGGACTCACCGCCGCGCAAGCCCATGACCTACCAGCAGTTCGTCGGCGACGCCGCGTTCCGCCGCCACTACTGGGCCCGCAACCACGTGGGCTGGCGCCATGTGCACCGGACCCGGCCCAACGACGGCCACCGCGCGCTCGCCGCGCTGGAGGCGGGCGGCGCCCTGGCGGGCGTCATCACCCAGAACGTGGACACCCTCCACGGGGCGGCGGGCAGCAGGCGGGTGATCGACCTGCACGGCCGCTACGACCGCGTCGTCTGCCTGGCCTGCTCGGCCGTGGTCTCCCGCGAGAGCCTGGCCGAGCGCCTGAGCGCGCTCAACCCAGGCTTCGCCGACGGGGTCCCCGACGTGGAGGTCGCCCCCGACGCCGACGCGGTCCTGGCCTCCACCGAGGGGTTCCGGGTGGCCGACTGCGAGGGCTGCGGCGGCATGCTCAAGCCCGACATCGTCTACTTCGGCGAGAACGTGCCCAAGGCGCGCGTGCTGGAGGGCTACGCGATGGTGGACGGCGCGCGGGCGCTGCTGGTGGCGGGTTCGTCGCTGACCGTCTTCTCGGGGCGGCGCTACGTCAAGCGCGCCGTCGAACAGGGCAAGCCGGTGGTGGTCCTCAACCGCGGCGCCACCCGCGCCGACGACGTCGCCGCGCTCACCGTCGACGCGGGCTGCTCCCAGGTGCTGACCGCCCTGGTACGCGCCTACGAGGCCGAGGGTGCCGCCCGGATCTGATCCGGCCGCCGGGTCCCGGCCGCCGTCGCCGCGCCCCGGCCGCGGCGGGGGCCGTTCCCGCCCCGGCACGTTTTCCACAACCCAGAGAACAGACCCGCGCACTCCGCGTAGTCTTGAGAGGTCGGCGCCGTGTCCCGGAAGGGACGCCGCGTCGACCTCGATGACGGCGTCCCCCGGGAAGGACCGACTGTGGGTGCGATGGACGAGGCCGCTGTACGCGCGGAGCGCACGGACCTGCCGCTGAACCAACTGGTGTCGTCGGCGATGCTCATGCACGCCGTCGTCGCGATAGTCGAACTGGACATGGTGGAGGATCTGGCGGACGGGCCGCGCCCGGTGGCGGACCTGGTCCGCCGCACCGGGGTCCCCGAGCAGACTCTGACGGCGGTGCTGCGGGCCGGGACGGTGAGCGGGCTGCTCTCGGAGCCGGTGCCCGGGTCGTTCACCCTGACCGCGGCGGGCGGGCACTTGCGTGCCGGGGACCCCAGCGGCCTGTACGACCTGTTCCGGATGTGCACGCACGGCGCCTTCCTCCAGGCGTGGACCTGCCTGTCGCAGGCGGTGCGTTCCGGCCGTACGGCCTTCGAGGTGCACACCGGCCACCCGCTGTTCGCCTACCTGGAGGAACAGGGGGACGCCGCGGCCCTGTTCCGCAGGGCGATGGACACGTCTGTGGCCGCCGACACCCTGCTGGAGAGCGTGGACCTGTCCGGGACCGAACGCGTGGCGGACCTCGGCGGTGGAGAGGGCTCGATGCTGGCCGCCCTCCTGCGGCGCCACCCGCGCGTGGAGGGGGTGCTGTTCGACCTTCCGCACGTGGTGTCCGAGGCCGGGCCGCTGCTGCGGGAGCGGGGCGTGGCGGACCGGTGTGCCGTGGTGGGGGGCAGTTTCTTCGACGGGGTGCCGACGGGGGCGGACGTCTACCTGATGGCACGGGTGATGCAGAACTGGCCCCGGCCGGAGGCGGTACGAATCCTGCGCAACGTCCGCGCGGCGATGGGTGAGCGGTCCCGACTGCTGATCATCGGGCACCTTCCGCAGCGGGAGGGCGCCACCCCCTTCCTCCAGGCGATGAGCCTGTACATGCTCGTGCTCTACGGTGCCCCGCTGCGCACGGCGGAGGAGTACCAGGAACTGTTCGCCGAGGCCGACCTCGCGCTGCACGCCGTGCACCGGGTCGAGGACGGGGAGTCGGTCATGGACGTCCGCCGCGCGTAGCGGGCCCCGTCCCGCCCAGGACCACGCCTCACCCGTGACCGCTCCGTCCGGTGGCGCCCCGCCCGGGGCGCCACCGTGCGGCGGTCACAGGGATGCCGCTGACTCCGGGGAGGGGTGGCACCGGCCGACCGGGCGGACGACCACATGGCCCTGTCCGGGGTGGAAGCAGGAGGTGACGCCGCGCAGCGCGGACAGGATCGGCAGCAGGTCGTGGTAGCAGGACACCGAGGACGGCACCTCCAGTACCTTGGGGGTACTGAGCAGGAAGGGCAGTTCGGCGCGCAGGTAGGCCAGCCCGGCGCGCAACCTGGCGCCTTCCGGATCCGGCTCGGCGCCCAGGACCCGCCGCACGTGCTCCTCCCAGCAGCGGCGGATGCGGGGATCGGCGGCGTACTCCTGGTCGAGGCGCCGCTCGACCTCCCGGTAGCCGGGCAGACGCGTGCACTGCGACAGCGCGAGGACGCGCACGTCCGCCACGGCGGCCGACTCCACGGTCGCTGACTCCACCGCGCGGCGGATGCGCCGCCGCACGTCCCTGAGTGTCCTGTTCGCCCGGGACGCGGCGTGCTCCCCACTGCTGCCGGACGCCGTGTACATGGTGTCCAGGTGCAGGTCGGTGTAGAGCACGTCAACCTGGGCGAAGCGGCCTCGCGCCCAGCACAGGAGCCGTGCGAGCCGTTGCTGGCTGAAGTAGCTGTTCCCGGCGCTGATCCCGATGAGCGCATGTTCTCCGCGCTCGAACACGCGACGACAGGAACCGGTGAAGGGCAGGACGTCGAAGTCGTCCGCGGGCTCCGGGGACGGCTCCAACTCAGTCGGAGATGACATCGGGCTCCTCCAGGACGGCTGCCAGCCGCTCGCACAGCTGGTCGAGCAGGGTGTCCAGTTCGTGGTCGCCCATCGCCCCGCACATGACGTCGTCCATCCGGCCCCGCAGCGCGTCGAGGTCCGGGTGGTGCGGGCCGGTCCCGGCCGCGAGGGCGAGGACGCGCCGGGCGGCGTCCAGGCAGCGGAACGTGCCGTACTGGCGCGGTTCGTCCAGCAGGCCGCGGCCGCTGCTGAGCAGGTAGGCGGCGAGCAGGAGGAGTTCCTCGCCGACGCGTCGGACGTCAGTCTCCCCAGCGCTCATGGCTGACCACCTCGGTCCGGTCTCGTCGGGGTGCGGGGGCGAGCGGCCGGGCGGGGTGCCCGATCGGAACCAGGAGCAGTGGTTCCAGGTGCTCGGGCAGGCCCAGGAACCTGCGGACGGGGCCCGGGCGAAAGCTTCCGGACGGGCATCCGCCCAGCCCCAGGCAGTGGGCCGCCAGGAGGAGGTTCTCCACCGCCATCGCGACGCAGAGCATGCCCTCGTCCCAGGAGTCCCTGGAGGCATCGGAGGCACCAGAGGCACCGGAGCCTCCCACGGCTCGCGACCGGTCGAAGCAGGCCGCCACGATCAGCGGTGGGAGTTCGATGACGCCGGGGGAGAAGGCGCGGAGGAGTCTGAGCGTCCGCGGCTCGCGGACGGCGACGAAGGCCCACGCCTGCTTGTTGGACGCCGAGGGGGCCGCGAGCATGGCGTCCAACATGGGTTCGAGGAGGGAGTCGTCCACCGGCCGGTCGGCGAAGGCGCGCACGGCACGGCGGGTGGTCAGTGTCTGAAGGACGTGGAATGACCGCTGGTGGGAACACCGGTTCGGGCCTGTCTCGCTCGAACCCGTGTTCACAGCATGCTCTTTTCTGAACACGTTCGGTAGTTTACCCTGTTGTACGGCTCCATGGATGCCGCACCGGCGCATCCGGCCGCCCCTCCCCGCGCCCCCGGGAGGGGTAACACCCGAAAGGACCGCGATGTCCGCCCCCGCACCCCCGAGTCCTTCCGCCACGAAACTGTTCGAGCTCATCACCGCCAGCCGGGTGGCGGCCGCCGTGAGCGCGCCTGCGCCGACCTCGACCTGGTCCAGGAGGGGCCGCGGCGGCACTTCGCCCTCACCGAACTCGGCCGCGCCCTGCGCAGCGACGCGGCCGACTCCATGCGCGGCTACGCCAGGTGGGTCGGCAGCCAGGCCGAGCGCTCCACCATGGCCCACCTGGCCCGGGCGGTGCGGACCGGGCGCTCGGTGTTCGAGGAGGTGCACGGCCGGACGGCCTGGGCCTACATGAGCGAGCACCCCGAGAGCGCGGCCGTCTTCGACCAGGGCATGACCGACATCTCGGCCCAGCTCACCCGGGGTGTGGCGGACAGCTACGACTTCGGCGCGCACGACACCCTCGTGGACGTCGGCGGGGGCCGGGGCAGGCTGCTGGCCATCGTGCTGTCGGCCCATCCCGGTCTGCGCGGCGTGCTCTTCGACCGGCCCGAGGTGGTCGCCCACGCCGGACCGGCGCTGGAGGGCGTCCGTGAGCGGTGCCCCGGGCCCCGCCACCGGGCGCCGACAGCGGACACCGGACACCGGGTGGACCCCATCACCGGGCGCCGGGCACCGCGAACCCCGGTCCGCGGGTCCGGTCGGAGGACCGCCCCTTCTCCGGCGCGGTACCAGCGCGAACCCCGGTGCGCGGGGCCCGGTCCTCTCCCGGGCTCCGCGCGCACGGGGCGCGTGAACCCCTCCCGGGCCGGAGTACCGGCCACGCCCGCGCCCCCGCACGGGGGGCGCGCCTCAGCCCTTGTGGACGGCGGCGAGGAAGTCCAGCAGGGCCGCGTTGACCTCCTCGGGACGCTCCTGCTGGGTCCAGTGGCCGCAGCCGGGCAGGGTGACGCTGGCGTGCAGCCTCGGTGCGACCAGCGACAGGTTCTCCAGGAGTTCGGGGATGCCGCGCATGGCCCTGACCAGGTCCATGTCCCCGCCCACGTACAGGGCGGGCACGTCGATGACGCGCCCCTGGAAGGGCGACATGAGCCCCTGGTTGAGTTCGTTGTTGCGGTACCAGTTGATCGGTCCGGTGAAGGCCTGCGGGTCGGAGTAGTCGGCTGTGAAGGCGGCCAGGTCCTCCTCGGTGAGCCAGGAGGGCAGCTCCTCCGGTTCGGGCAGCGCGTCCAGCAGGGTGCCGCCCTCGGCGGCGAACCACAGCTGGGGCTCGTCGAAGGGGGCGTCGCCCGAGGCGGTGACCAGGATGCGGCGCAGGGACGAGGCGGGGTCGGCGGCCAGTTCGGCGTCGGCGACGCCGGGCTTCTGGAAGTAGACCTGGTAGAAGTTCTCGCCGTAGACCTCGCGGCTCACCGAGGGCGGGGGCATCATGGCGGGCGGGAACGGCGGAACACTCAGGCCCGCCACGCCGCGGACCAGGTCGGGGCGCATCATGGCGGTGCTCCAGGCCACGGGCGCGCCCCAGTCGTGGCCGACCACGACCGCGCCCTCCTCCCCCAGCTCGGAGATGAGGGCGACGACGTCGCCGACCAGGTGGGGCAGGGTGTAGGCGTCCACGGCCTCGGGCCGGTCGCTGCGGGCGTAACCGCGCTGGTCGGGGGCGACCACGCGGTACCCGGCCTCGGCCAGCGGGGCGAACTGGTGGCGCCAGGCGTACCAGCTCTCGGGGAAGCCGTGCAGGAGCAGGACGAGCGGTCCGCTGCCCTGCTCGGCGACGTGCAGCCGGATTCCGTTGACCTCGACGTCCCTGTGTTCCACGTTCATGGTGTGCTCGCTCCTCGTCGCTGAGGGGTGGGGGGTCACGGTCACGCTATCCCAGCGGGGTCGGGGCTCCCGGCTCCCCGGCGGTACGGGCCGAACGTGTCCCCGGGCGCGGTCGGCGCGTCCATCGCGGGAGGCGGCGGCACTCCCGGTGCCCCCGGAGAGCACCCCTCCCACCTGCGCCACGTGTCCCCGAGCGTGGCCGACGCGTCCGCCCCGGGAGGCGGACGTACTCCCGGCGTTTCCGACTCTCCCGGAGGACAGCCCTCCCACCTGCGCCGCTTGAAGTGGAGCGCGCTCCAGTACCTAGGGTCCGGTCCATGACCACACCACAGCGAAGGATCGGCTCGGGCTTCGGCAGGCGCAGCACCGCGCGCGAGGTCCTGGACGGAATCGACCTGACCGGAAAGCTGGCCGTCGTCACCGGCGGGTACTCGGGCATCGGGCTGGAGACGACCCGGGCCCTGGCGGAGGCGGGCGCCCGCGTCGTCGTGCCCGCGCGGCGGCCCGGGGCGGCGGCCGAGGCCCTGGACGGCGTCGAGGGAGTGGAGGTCGACGGCCTGGAGCTGTCCGACCAGGACGACGTGCGCGCCTTCGCCGAACGCTTCCTCAGGACCGGACGCGCGATCGACGTCCTCGTCAACAACGCCGGGGTGATGGCCTGCCCGCAGGCCGTCGCCGGACCCGGCTGGGAGTACCAGTTCGCCACCAACCACCTGGGGCACTTCACCCTGGCCAACCGGCTCTGGCCCGCCTTGGCCGAGGGCGGGGCGCGGGTGGTGTCGGTGTCCTCCGGCGGGCACCAGGCCTCACCGATCCGCTGGGAGGACCCGTGGTTCGCCCGGGGCTACGACCGGTGGCTGGCCTACGGGCAGTCCAAGACCGCCAACGCGCTGTTCGCCCTCCACCTGGACCGGCTGGGGGAACCCTTCGGCGTGCGGGCCTTCTCCCTGCACCCGGGCGCGATCCTCACCCCGTTGCAGCGGCACATGACACGGCGGGAGATGGTCGACGCGGGATGGGTCGACGAGAACGGCGAACTGATCGACCCGGTGTTCAAGACGCCGGAGCAGGGCGCGGCCACCCAGGTGTGGGCGGCCACCTCGCCGCGGCTGGCCGGGATGGGCGGGGTGTACTGCGAGGACTGCGACGTGGCCGTGCCCGCCGGGACCGAGACCGGTGTGGAGGGCGTGCGCGACCACGCGGCCGACCCCGCGCAGGCCGAGCGCCTGTGGGCGTTCTCCGCCGAACTGACCGGGGAGGACGTCTTCGCCTGAGCGGCGGCCGGGCGCGGCCC
>ANAW01000191.1:0-19782 GCA_000340945.1 Nocardiopsis synnemataformans DSM 44143
ACGGCGGCGCGGCACCCCTACGGAAGTCCCACAACCGACATATCTCCCACAAAAGGAATTCCACCTGTAAGCCTCGTGATATTCCATGTCCGTAAAACCATGTTTCCTCTGGACTTGGGCGGGAGGGAAAACCTACGGTGGAGGCTCGCGCTTACCCCCAGCGGTGAGGAGAATCGGTCATGACCGTGGCTCCCGAGGTTCCGGACATCCTTTCCCCGGAATTCCTTGCTAACCCCTATCCCGCCTACCGCGCCATGCGCGAGCGGGCTCCCCTGTTCTGGCACGAGGCCACCCAGAGCTACGTCGTCTCCCGGTACGAGGACGTCAGGCGCGCCTTCCGGGACGAGGCCTTCACCACCCGCAACTACGACTGGCAGCTGGAGCCGGTGCACGGGCGCACCATCCTGCAACTGGACGGGCGCGAGCACGCGGTGCGCCGCGCGCTGGTGGCCCCGGCCTTTCGCGGCAGCGAACTGCGGGAGCGGTTCTGGCCCGTCATCGAGCGCAACAGCCGCGAACTGGTCGACGCCTTCCGGCACACGGGCGAGGTGGACCTGGTCCCGCAGTTCGCCACCCGCTTCCCCGTCAACGTCATCGCGGACATGCTCGGGCTGGAACGGGCCGACCACGACCGGTTCCACCGCTGGTACACCTCGATCATCGCCTTCCTGGGCAACCTGTCGCAGGACCCGCGGGTCGCCGAGGAGGGGCTGCGCACCCGCGAGGAGTTCGCCGCGTACATGCTGCCGATCATCCGCGAGCGGCGGGCGAACCCGGGCGAGGACCTGCTGTCCACCCTGTGCACCGCCGAGGTCGACGGCACCCGGATGAGCGACGAGGACGTCAAGGCCTTCTGCAGCCTGCTGCTCGCCGCGGGCGGGGAGACCACCGACAAGGCCGTGTCCAGTATGTTCGCCAACCTGGTCACCCACCCCGAGCAGCTGGCGCGGGTGCGCGAGGACCGGAGCCTGATCCCGCGCGCGTTCGCCGAGACGCTGCGCTACACCCCGCCCGTGCAGATGATCATGCGCCAGCCCGCGCACGACGTGGAGCTGGGCGGCGCGACCGTGCCCGCCGGGGCGACCGTCATCTGCCTGATCGGCTCGGCCAACCGCGACGGCGACCGCTTCGCCGACCCCGACTCCTTCGACATCCACCGGCCCGAACTCGGGGACGCCACCTCGTTCTCCGCCGCGGCCGAGCACCTGGCCTTCGCCCTGGGGCGCCACTTCTGCGTGGGCGCCCTGCTGGCCGAGGCGGAGGTGCGGGTGGCGACCAACCAGCTGCTGGACGCCATGCCCGACGTCCGCCTGGCCGAGGGCGCCGCCTTGGAGGAGACCGGGGTCTTCACCCGCGGGCTGGCCCGGCTGCCGCTGCGGTTCACCCCGGTCCCGTCCCCGGGCTGACCGGCGCCGCGCCGCGGGACCCGCGAGTCCGCCCCCTGGCCGGTCGACGGCCGGGGCGGACCAGCACGCCCTGTCCACCGTGACGCTTCCGCGTCAGCGACCGCCGCCCGACACACCAGATGCCGCTTGCCGTACCTGTGGCCGGGTCCGGGCCCCCATGCGGGCACAGGTACGGGAACACCGCAGGCCAGAACCTCTGGCGTCACGCCGGCAACACTTTTGGCCACCCCCTACCGCCGGGGGGTGAAGCGCGCCGGGAGCTCGAAGAGCCCGCGCATCCACAGCGACGGCCGCCACTCCAGCCGGTCCGGGGGCACCGCCAGCCGCACGTCCGGCAGCCGGTCCAGCAGGCTCTCCACCGCCGTGCGGGCGATCATCTCCGCGATCTCCGGTGCCGGGAAGGGGCACCCGTGCTCGCCGTGGCCGAAGGACATCTGCGCGCGGTTGCTGCCGTAGATGTCGGGGAGCCCCGCGTGCAGGCGGGGGTCGGCGTTGGCCGCCGACAGTCCCAGCACCAGCATGTCGCCGCGGCGGATGCCGCGTCCGCCCAGCTCACAGGCCTGCACGGCCCACCGGCCGATGAAGTTCTGGGTGGGGGTGTTCTTCCACAGGACCTCGTTGAGGGCCTCGCCCGCGCTGCTGCGCCCGCCCTGGAGGGTGAGGGAGAACTGGTCGTCGGTGAGCATCAGGCGCAGGGTGTTGCCGATCCAGTTGCCGGTGGGCGCCTGGGCCGCGGCGAGGACCACCAGCAGGTCGATGACCACCTCGGCGTCGCTCAGGCCCGCCGGGTGCAGCAGCAGCCGCGAGGGGACGTCGTCGCGCGGCGCGGCGCGGCGGTCGGCGACCAGGGCGTCCAGGCGTGCGTGCAGTCGCTGGTGGGCGCCGCCCGCGTCGGCGGTCACGTCGAGCGAGAGCACGACGTCGCGCACCAGCGCCGGGACCTCCGTCTCCGGCAGGCCGTAGAGGCGGGCGACCACCATCGCGGGGATGTGGTGCGCGTACTGGGCGACCAGGTCGGCCTCGCCCTCGGCGCAGAAGGCGTCGACGAGTCCGTCGGCGGCCCGCTGGCACAGGGCCTTGAGGTCGGTGCGGTCCACGGCGTCCAGGGCGTCGCCGATCGCGCCCGCGCGCCGCTGGTGCTCGGCCCCCTCGGCGAACATGACCGAGGGCGTCCACATCACGTAGGGCATGAGCGGCCAGTCGCGGCCGACGCGGTCCCACTGGTTCCAGCGGCGGCAGTCGCGGGCGAACCACTCGGGCCTGCTGGTGACGTGGTGCAGTTCCCGGTAACCCATGACGAACCACGCGGGGACGTCCCCGTCGAGCAGCACGGGCGCGACCGGGCCGTAGCGCCCGCGCAGCTCCTCGTAGAGCCCGGCGGGGTCGCGGGCGATGTCGGGGCCGTAGAAGCGGGCGGCTCCCGCGTGGTCCGGTGATGGGGGCGGCGGGCCGCTGCTGGCCGGTGCCGCGGCCTCCGGACCCGGGCTGTGGTTCACGTCGTCTCCTCCTGGGTCGGTGCGGACTCGGGTAGGGATGCGGATGCCGGTACCGGTCCGGGTGCGGACGCGTGGCCGGACATCGGCGCGGACCCGGACGCGTTTGTCGGCGCGGACACGGACGTCGACGCGGGCGCGGACACGGACGGGTACCCGGCCACGGGTCCGGACACGTGCTGGACGAGGGTGACCAGGACGTCGCGGCTGGACTCGCGGCTGCGGGCGTCGCAGTCCACCATGGGGACCCGCTCGGAGAGGTCCAGGGCGCGGCGCACCTCGGGCAGGGCGGGCCCGGGGCCGAAGCGGTTCACCGCGACGACGAAGGGCGTGCGGTGGTGTTCGAGCCGGTCCACGGCGTACCAGGAGTCCTGGATGCGGTCGGTGTCCACGAGGACGACCGCGCCCAGACTGCCCTCGAACAGCTGGTTCCACAGGAACCAGAACCGCTTCTGGCCGGGGGCGCCGAAGAGGTAGAGCACGCGCCGCTCGTCGACGGTGATGCGCCCGAAGTCGAAGGCCGCGGTGGTGGTGCGCTTGTCGCGGACGGCGCCGAGGTCGTCGATTCCGGCGCTGGCCTGGGTCATGACCTCCTCGGTGCTCACCGGGCGCATCTCGCTGACGGAGCCGACCAAAGTGGTCTTGCCGACGCCGAAGCCGCCGACGATGACGATCTTGAGTGCGTTGTCGGCCGTCGCGGCGAGCGGGGCACGGCGCGGCTCGGCCAGCCGTTCAGAGGCGTTGGAGGGCAAGGAGCACCTGCTTCAGGGTCTCGGGGTCGTGTCCGGCCTCCTGCCGGGTGAAGGCCGCCGGGTGGCGGGCCGTCACCCGCCCCGTGTCCAACAGGTCCAGCAGGAGGATCCGCACGACGCTGACGGGGAGCCCGAGCTCCGCGGACAGCTCCACCACGGCGGTCGGGTACGCGCACAGGCGCAGGATCGCGGCGTGCTCGGACTGCATGCCGGGCACGGGGTCGCACTCGGCGACGACGAGGGTGACCGAGTCGAACGCGCGGGTGTCCGCGTCGGAGCGTCCGCCGGTCACGGTGTACAGACGGTCGGGGGCCTCGCCGCTGAGGGAGTCGTGGTGGGTCACGACTGCTCGGCGCCCGCTCGGGCCCGCTCGCCCCGGCGCGGGGCGGCCGTCAGGAAGCCGCCGATCCGTTCGACGAGTTCGTTCATGCTGTGGCCGACCACGCCGACGTCGGCGTCCCCGGAGGCGATCACCGCCAGGTGGGCTCCCTCCCCGGCGCGGATGATGAGCAGGACGCCTCCGCCGAACTCGGCCATGGCCTGGCCCGCGCCGCCGCGGTCGCCGAACTCGGCGGAGGCGCTCAGGGACAGGCTCTGGATGCCCGCGGCGATGGCGGCGAGCTGGTCGGCGCGGTCGGTGTGCAGCTCGCGGGTGTGGCACATCCTGAGTCCGTCCCTGGACAGCACGAGCACGTGGCGGATGCCCGGTGTCCTGTGGCGCAGGTTCTCCAGAAGCCAGTCGAGGCTGGTGTCCATGGTGTCCATCGGGGTCGCGGGGCAGCCGCGCGCGGATCCGGTCGCGTGCCCCTCCCTCCGTTTCTCTTCTCTACTCTTCGGCTCGTTGTGGCTGGCGGGCGTTGCGGAAGGACGCGAACCTGGTGCCGGGGTCGCCGCCGGGTCCGGGCGCCGACGGACCCGCGGAGAGCTGGTCGGGCTCCTCCCGCAGCGCCGCGGCGAGGGTCTGGCCGCGCCGCCGCCGGGGCAGCCCGGAGGCGGCGCGTGCGGGCGCGGTGGCGATGCCGGGTCCGGCCGCCGCTGCGCCCGTCCCGGGGCCGGATCCCGCGGCGGGCGCGGACCCGGGCGCCGCGGAGCGCCGGGAGCGGTGCCCGGCGCGCGGGCCGCCGGGGGCGGGCTGGGGGTCGGTGACCAGGTGCGGGGGGACGAGGACGACGACGCCGATGCCGCCGCGCGCCGAGGGCCGGAAGCTGACGCCGAGCGCGTGCTTGTCGGCGAGGCGGCCCACGACCGCCAGGCCCGTGCGGGTGCCGCGCAGCGTGGACAGGTCGCGGGGTTCGGTGACCAGGCTCTCGGCGAGCCTGCGCTCGCGCACGCGCATGCCCAGTCCGCTGTCCTCGACGGTGACGGACAGGCCGGTGTCCTCCTCCTGGACGTAGACGTGCACCTCGGTGCCGTGGGCGGAGAAGTTGGCGGCGTTGTCCATGAGTTCGGCCAGGGCCTGCATGACGCCCTCGGCGGCGTGCCCGGCGATGGAGGCGGTGCTGGTGTTGTGCAGGCGCACGCGGCGGTAGGCGCTGATGCGGCCCATGGCGCCGCGCAGGATGCTCTCCATGACGATGGGCCGGGTCCAGCGGCGGCCCGAGCGGCCCCCGGCCAGGACGACGAGGCCGTCGGTGAGGCGGCCGGTGCGGGAGACGCCGTGGTCGATGTCCAGGAGGTCGCCGAAGATACCGGGGCTGTCCCCGTAGCGGTCCTGGAGCTCGCGGAGCTTGGCCAGCAGGGAGGTCAGGTGGGCCTGGATGCGGGCGCCGGAGGCGGAGGCGGTCTCCATGGCCGAGGCGGAGCGGCGGGCCGCGGCCAGCAGCTCCTCCAGCGTGTGCGCGCGCAGGCGGGCGAGGGCGTCGTGGACGGGGGGCAGTTCCTCCCGGAGGGTGTCGGCGGCGCCGACGCGGTCCTCGCGCACGCGCGCGACCATGAGCGGCAGTCCGGCGCGGTCGAGGTCGGCGATCTGCTCCTCCAGCGCGGTGCGCCGGGCGAGGGCGTCGGCGGCGCGGACGCGCGCGGTGTCGAGTTCGGCGGTGACGGCGTGGGTGAGCCGGTGCAGCGCGACGTGGCGGGGCTGGGGGTGCTCGGCGAGGACCTCGCGCGCGGTGCGGCCCGTGCGCAGGCCCTCGGTGAGGGCGGGCAGGAGCTGGTCGACCAGGTGCTCGGCCTCGCGTTCGAGGGCCTGGGCGGTGGCGTCGACCCGGGTGCCGTGCTCGCGTGCGGCGCGGGCCGCCGCGGCCTGGTGCGCCGCCGCGGTGACGGCGGCGCACAGGGCGGCTCCGGCCACGCCGACGGCCAGGGCCACGCTCTGGCGGGCGTCGGGGTGGGCCGTGATGACCGCCCAGGACCAGGCGGGGGCCGCGAGCGCGGTCACAATGAACAGGGCGACCAGGGCCTGTTGTCCGGGGCGCGGGGGCCGCCGTTGTCGGTCGGACGGGTGTACTGGCATGGGCGGGTTCCTCGCGGGGCAATCGTGCGAAGGGGGCGGGGCTGTACCCGGTCCCGTCGCCCGGTCTCCGGGCAGGGGAGGTCCACCCGGTTTTCCCTCGGGGAATTCGAGGGCGGACGGAAATCACCGTAGACCACGGGCGAAAGGCACGTGGGCTTTCTCGCGAGGAACCCCGGCCACACGGCGGAAAAGTGCGTCATCCCGCTTTTTTCTGCTCTTCTTAATTCTGACATACCGCTGCATTGCGCACTTTTCGCACGGCTGCTCGGGTCAGGAGAAGAGGAGGAAGACCGCGAGGACCCCCGCCAGGAGGGCCAGTGTGCCGATCGCGGAGTGGCGCCGGGAGGCGGTGCCCGGGTCGTCGGCGCGCGCGGGCAGGCCGGTCCAGCTCAGCACCGCGGCCGCGGCGGCCCCCGCGCTCAGGGCCAGGTCCAGGTACCACAGCGCCACGGGGAAGAGCGCCCACGCGGTCAGCAGCAGCGAGAGCACCAGGAAGAAGAGCGTGTGGGCCATCCGGTTCAGCACGTCCCAGCGGTCCGCGAAGCGGAACCTGCCCCGGCCGCGGGCCCGCAGGAGGACGTCCGCCGCGCTCAGGACGCAGAGGCCGTTGAGGAACACGCCTCCGGCGTAGGGCAGCAGCTCCATCAGGGTCATCGGGCGTCCTCCCCCGTCAGCAGCTCCAGGACGGGCGCGTCCAGTCCGGTGGTCGTGTTGCCGAAGGCCAGCACCGCCCGCTCGCCCTCCCGGTCCAGGGCGACCATGGACCTGAAGCCCCCGGTGCCGCCGTTGTGCCAGGTGACCTCGGTGCCGCCGTGTTCCTCCGTGATCCAGGCGAACCCGATCCGGCGGTCCGGCCCGTCGTCCCAGCGCGGTTCCAGGGCCGCCATGCCGGGGGCGGTGCCCTCCAGCAGCGCCCCGGCGAAGCGCGCCATGTCGGCGGGGGTGGAGCGCACGCCGCCCGCGGGCGCGTAGGCGTGGGCCAGCCAGGGGTCGGCCACGCGTCCCCTGGCGGTGTAGCCCACGGTCGCGTCCCCGGGCAGGTCGTCCCCGGAGTCGGGCAGGGTCGTGCCGTCCATCCCCAGGGGGTCGAGCAGCCGCTCGCGCAGGAGGGTGGCGTAGTCGGTCCCGGCGGCGTTGGCCAGGGCCTGGCCCAGGATCGCGGTGCCCATGTTGGAGTAGTGGGACTCGCCGCGGTCGGACAGCTCCGCCGCGGCCACCTGCGCGACCAGGGTGTCGTAGTCGTAGGGGTAGGGGTCCCTTCCCAGGTAGGAGGCCGCCAATGAGACCGCCATGTCGGACACGCGGGTGGAGAGCCGGGGCAGACCGGAGCGGTGGCTGGAGAGCTCGGCCAGGGTGACGTCGGCGGCCGGGGCGCCCTCCAGCTCGACCAGCTCCCCGAGCCGGGTGTCCGCGGTGACCTCGCCGCGTTCGATGGCGACGGCGAGCAGCATCCCGGTCATGGTCTTGGTGACCGAGCCGATCTCGTAGTCGGTGCCGTCCTCCGCGCCGAAGTGGGCGAAGCTCACCCGGCCGCCGTCGACCTCGACGACGCTGACGCGGTCGCGTACGCCCTCCGACAGCAGCGGGCGCGCCCGGTCGAGCAGGCCGGGGTCCCCGGACTCCTCGTCGGACAGGCTGGGTGTGTACGGCCGTGCGGCGATCCCGAGCGCGACGACCAGGACGGCCACCGCACAGGCGACCGCGACGGTCCCTCCTCTGGCTCTCACGGAGCCCTCCTTACTGGGGCGCTCCCCCCGCCGCCGTGAGGATGGCGAGCAGGGGGACGACGCGTTCCGGTGGAATGACGTAGTGGCCGCGCCGGACGGTGGTGAGCCACCCGGCGGCGACGAGCAGGTTGACGTGGTGGTAGATCTGGCCGGTCGTGCCGAAGTCGGAGCGCTCGGCCAGGGCGGCGACGGTCCCGGTGCCCCTCCAGACCGCGTGCAGCAGCTGGAGCCGGACGGGGTTGCCCAGGGCGTCGAGGCTGGCGGCGTGGCGGGCCCAGTCGGACTCCTCCAGGCGCTCGACCGGCAGCCCCTGCTGCCACTCCAGCGCGTTCTCCTCGCCGTCGCGGACGATCCCGGCGAAGACCACCCCGCCGTGTCCGGTGACGTGCTCCCGCAGGGCGTTGAGCGCGAAGAACACGTCCCCGAGCGCCTGCGTCCCGGGTGCCCCGGTTCCGTGTTCGCCGGCCGCCTCCAGCGCGCTGACCCGCGCCTCCAGCTCGGCCAGCCGTTCCTCCGTCGTCCTGTCCATCACACCTCCACCTTACATGCTTTTCCGTAATTACGTACTTCCGTGTCTGGAACGGCGCCCCCACGAGCTTTGCCCGATCCGTAGGAACGGGTGGGGTGTCGCTGACCTCCAGGGTCGGATGATGAAGACAAGGCGCGCGGATCGCGCATCCGCAAGAGGGACACCCGAGCGGCCGTTCCCACGTCCCGGACCGCGCAGAGGCCAGCGGGGACGGCCGGGAAGGATCCGGACATGCGAACGCAGGCAGCCAACGGCTGGCAGTTCTTCGTCGCGACACTGCTGATCGTCATCGGGGCGGTCAACGTCATCCAGGGGCTGGTGGCGCTCCTGACCCCCCAGTTCTACGCCGCGGCGAGCACGGAGGTACTCCTGTTGGGGTACACCTCCTGGGGCGTCCTGCTCGGCCTGTGGGGGGCGGTGCTGATCGTCGCCGGTCTGGCCGTGCTGTCCCGCAGCACGTGGGCCCGGGGCTTCGCCCTGATCCTCGCCTCGGTGAACGCCATCGCCCAACTGGGCTTCGTCATGGCGATGCCGCTGTGGTCGATGGTGGCCATCGCCGTGGACCTGCTCGTGATCTACGGCCTGACCGCCGGCTGGCCGGACCGCGAGCGCGAGTCCAGGCGCACCGAGCAGCACGAGGGCGCCTACCAGAGCGGGTACAACGCCGCCCACGCGGCGCCCAGGCCCGCGCAGTCGCCGGAGGGAAGCACGGGATCGCCGCAGAACGCGGGACCGCAGCAGACCACCGGACAGAACTACTAGAGCCCCTCCCGGGCCGCCCCCGTTCCCCAGGACGGGGGCGGTTTCGCGCGTCCGCGCGGTGAGGGATGCGGTGACGGCCCCGGATCAGTCGCGGTACAGCTCCGCCAGGGCGTCAGCGTGGCGCTCCCGGACGATCCGGCGCCGAAGTTTGAGCGAGGGGGTCAGCTCGCCGGTGTCCGGACCCCACTCACCCGGGAGCAGCCGGTGGCGCCTGACCTGCTCCGGACGGCTGAACCGGGCGTTGGCCGCCGCGACCGCGCGTTCGGCCTCCGCCGCCACCTCGGGGTGGGCGACCAGCGCCTCCCAGTCCCCGCCGGTGTCGATGCCCCGGGCTGCCGCCCACACCGGGAGCGTCTCGCGGTCGGGCACCAGCAGCGCCACCAGGTAGGGCCTGCGGTCGCCGTGCACGTAGGCCTGTCCGACGATCGGGTGCTCCTTGAGGGCGTTCTCCACCGGCGCGGGCGCGACGTTCTTGCCCTGGGAGGTGACGATGAGCTCCTTCTTGCGGTCGGTGATCCACAGGTAGCCGTCCTCGTCGAGGCGGCCGACGTCGCCGGTGGCGAACCACCCCCCGGCGTCGGTGGCCGGGCGCACCGACCCGTCCGGCTGGAGGTAGCCGCCGAAGACCGACTCCCCGCGCAGCCACACCTCGCCGTCCCCGGCCACCCGCACCCGCACGCTCGCGATGGGGCGGCCGACCGAGCCCAGCCGGAACCCGGTGGCGGGGCTGTTGGCGGTGGCCACGCCCACGGACTCGGTGAGGCCCCAGGCGTCCATGACCACGACCCCGAACCCGGCCCAGAACCGCACCACGTCCAGCGGCATCGGCGCGGAGGCGCTGGAGGCCCAGCTCACCCGGTCCAGGCCGACCCCGGCCAGGAGCGGGAGCAGGACCTCGGCTCGGGCCCGTTCGAAGCGCTCCCGGAGCTCGGCGGGCACGTCCCCTCCGCGCTCGCGGTGGGCGACGTGCTCGGCGGCCACGGCCGTGGCCGCGTCCACGGCTGCGCGCGTCTCCTCGGGCATACGGGCGAGCCCGGCGCGCAGGGCGGAGGCGAACTTCTCCCACACGCGGGGGACCCCGAAGAACTGGGGCGGGCGCACGTGCCGCAGGACCCCGGGCAGGTCCTGGAGGCTCCCGCACATCCACACGTGGGAGGCGCGAAAGACCGGCAGGTAGAGGCCGAGCATGCGTTCGGCGATGTGGGCCAGGGGCAGGTAGCACACGTGGTCGGGGTGCTCGGGGAGGTCCACGGCCGCGTCCAGGGCGGTGGCGTTGGCGAGCATGTCGCGGTGCGTGATCGCCACGCCCTTGGGGTCCCCGGTGGTCCCGGAGGTGTAGACGACGGTGAGCAGGTCGTCGGGGGCGAGGACGCGCCAGCGCTCGAAGGCCGTGCCGACAGGGGTGCCCGCAAGAGAGGCGTAGTCGGTGTGGCCGCGGTCGGGGTCGGCGCCGTCCACGACGACCAGCGCGGCGAGGGGAACCCCGGGATCGGCGAGCAGGCCCTCCCATTCCGCGGCGGTCCCGGAGTTCCCGACCACGGCGAGGCGGGCGCGGCTGTGCCGGGCGATGTGGGCGACCTGTTCGGGAGCGGCGGTGTCGTAGACCGTGGTGGGGACGGCGCCCGCGTGGACGAGGGCGAGGTCGGACAGCCAGTGCTCGGGACGGTTGCCCATCATCAGCAGGACGTGGTCGCCTGGCCCGACTCCCAGGGCGGCGTAGCCCTCGGCGAGCGCGGCGACGCGGTCGCGCACCCGCGACCAGGTCAGGGTGGTCCAGTCGCCGCCGTCCGGCGCGCGCCAGGACAGGGCGGGCGCGTCGGGGTGGTCGGCGGCGTTGCGGGCGAGCAGGCTCGGAAGGGTCCGTCCGGTGGGGGGCATGGGCGCTCCTGGGTCCGGGATCTCCGTGCGCGGCCGACGGGGGTCGGGCGCACTCATCCCTACCCAGGAAACGGGTGCCCCGCTCCGGGAGGGCGGGAGCCTCCGCCCGGAGCGGGGCCGGACTCAGCGCTTGCGCGGGTGCAGGTGGCTGGTGACGGCCAGCCGGTTGTAGAGGTTCATCATCGCGATTCCGGCGATGAGCGCGGACAGCTCCTGGTCGTCGAAGTGCTCGGCGGCGCCGTCGTAGGCCTCGTCGGACACCCCGTGCTCGCCCAGCCGGGTGATCTCGTCGGTGAGCACCAGGGCGGCCCGCTCGGCGTCGGTGAAGATCTCACCGGCCTCGTACCAGGCGGACACCAGGAAGAGCCGCTGCTGGGACTCCCCCGCCTCCAGGGCGCGCTGGGTGTGCAGGTCGATGCAGAAGGAGCACCCGTTGAGCACCGAGGCGCGCAGTTTGACCAGTTCCAGCAGGGTGCCGTCCAGGTGTCCGGAGATGACCTTGTCGATCTCGTCCAGTTTGCTGTAGACCTCGGGAAGCTTCTTCGCCCAGATCACGCGTTCTTTCGCCACGGGGGCCGCCCTCCTCGTCGAGCACTTTCACCGTCCCGGCCGGGACCCGGACCACAACGCTACCAACGGGGTCCAGGCGCTGCGGGGTCAAGGTCGGAACCGGACACAAAAGGGTGGGTTCGGTTGGTTTTTTGGCGTTACGTAAACCGATCCGCGCGCCTGGAGGTGTTTGGGGGGTGTAATTTCGTGTGCACCTCCACCTGGTGGAGGTTTTGTATTTTAATGTTTTTGGTAGTTGAGGGTGTGTGGTCGCACTCAGCTCAGGCGGTGGGGGGTTTGAACCCCCATCCGGGGGGTTTGAAGCTCAGCCCGAGTGGGGTTTGAAGCTCAGCCGGAGGGGGTTTTGAACCCTGGCCCGAGGGGGGTTTGAAGCTCAATCCAAGGGGGGTTTGAAGCTTCACCATTTGGTGGTTGAACGTGCACGGTGCTGCCTTCCTTAGACACGGCGGGGTTCAAACGGAAAACACCAGTGCACGGTAGGGGTGTGGGGGTTGGCCGTAGGGCTCAGGCTCCCTGCCCGGACGTAGGGGGTCTTCTCCAGTGCTGGGGACCACGCGATGCGCACGTCGGTTGTCCTGGGGGTGAGCGCATCGCGTGCTTCGCCCCGGTCCTCCAGTGCCGCGGTCGACAGGGCGTCCGCGAAGTGCGTGATAAGCGGCTTAGCCACCACCCCACGCCGACACCTTTCACTTTTTCCAGGCCCCGACCGGTGGGGGTGGTACGAACGTGCACGTTTGCGCCCTCCAGAGGTCAGGGGGTGAAAGGGAGGCGTGACGCGCGACCTTGAGTACAGGGGGGTTTGAAGTCTAACCACAGACAGGTAGGTAGTCACGGATCAGGTCACTGCCCTCCCGCACCACAAAACAAAACCATGGGTACAGGCCGAAGGGGTGCATGCCTAAAAACAGCAGCCACTGACGGCACGCTGGAAACCAGGGTTGTGGCTTAGGTCCGCTTTCACCGAACAGGGAAAAATTCAACTACACCCGCAACCACAGAAAACAAAAAATAAAACAGAAACAGAAACAGAAAACCGTGGCGCAGGTTCCGCGAACGTACAGGGTCTATGACTGAGGCCCCGCATACGTGCACGGTCTGTGGCCGGGCTCTGCTGCACGCTCTACAACCCCCTGACCTCTGGAGGGCGCAAATGTGCACGTTCGTACCACCCCCACCGGCTGAGACCTGGAAACGGTTCTCACAGCGTGGGGTGGTGGCTAAGCCGCTTATCACGCACTTCGCGGACGTGCTCTCGACCGCGGCACTGGAGAACCGGGGCGAAGCACGCGATGCGCTCACCCCCAGGACAACCGACGTGCACATCGCGTGGTCCCCAGCCCCGGAGAAGACCCCCTACGTCCGGGCAGGGAGCCTGGGACCTACGGCCAACCCCCACACCCCTACCAACCAGTGGCCTTTTCCGTTTGAACCCCGCCGTGTCCAAGGAAGGCAGCACCGTACACCTTCAACCACAGAACAGCTGAGCTTCAAACCCCCCTCGGGCCAGGGTTCAAACCCCCCTCCGGCTGAGCTTCAAACCCCCCTCCGGCTGAGGTTCAAAACCCCCACCGGCTGAGCTGGGCGCGACCTTCAACCTCAACCCACACGGAAGGCGGACCGGCCGGAACTCCTCCTCCGACCGGCCCGCCCTCGGAACAACTCACTGGTCGGCGACGGGCTCCAGCACGAAGACCGGGATCTCCCGGTCGGTCTTCTTCTGGTAGTCGGCGTAGTCGGGGAACGCCGCCACCGCGCGCTCCCACCAGACCGCCTTCTCCTCGCCCGTGACCTCGCGGGCCACCATGTCCTGGGTCACGGTGCCGTCCCGCAGCTCCACGTGGGGGTCGGCAAGGACGTTGAAGTACCAGACGGGGTGCTTGGGCGCACCGCCGAGCGAGGCCACGGCGGCATAGCGCCCCTCGTGCTCCACCCGCATCAGCGGCGTCTTGCGCACCTTGCCGCTCTTGGCGCCACGCGTGGTGAGCAGGATGACCCGCATTCCGTGCAGGGTCATCCCCTCCCTCCCGCCGGAGCGCTCGATCTGCTCGACCTGGTTGCGCACCCATTCCGTCGGACTCGGCTCGTACTCACCTTTGAGCGGCATGGAATCGTCTCCCTCGTTGTTCTGCTGGCCGACACCACTGCCAACACCACTGCCCCAGGGGTTCATCCGTACCACGGTGGCCGACGTCACCGGATGCACGGCGGCCGAACACGCCGGAACCTCAGTCGGAGCTCCGGGCGTCGTGGGTGAGCAGTGCCAACTGCACCCGCCCGGACAGGTCCAGCTTGGTCAGCGCGCTGGACACGTGCGCCTTCACCGTGCCCATGGACATGTACAACCGCTCGGCGATCTCGGCGTTGGACAGCCCGGCGGTCACCGCCTCGGCCACCTCGCGCTCGCGTTCGGTGAGCAGTGCCAACCGCTCCCGGGCTCGCTCGCGGCGCGAGGGCGCCTCGGTGCGCTCCACCGGGTCGGTTCCGGCCACCCGGTCCATGAGCGCGCGGGCCACGCCGGGCGAGAGCACGGGCTCGCCCGCCGCCGCGCGGCGCACCGCCTCCACGATGCGCTCCGGGGCGGTGTGCTTGAGCAGGTACCCGGCGGCGCCCGCGCGCAGCGCCCGCACCACGGTGGCGTCGGCGTCGAAGGTGGTGAGCACCAGCACCTGGGGCCCGCTCCCGTCGCCGCGCAGCGCCTCGGTCGCCGCGATCCCGTCCGTGCCGGGCATGCGCACGTCCATCAGCACCACGTCGGGGCGGTGCTCGGCCACCGCCGCGGGCACCTCGGCGCCGTCCCCGGCCTCCCCCACCACCTCGATGTCCCCGTCGCCGCAGAGCATGATCCGCAGACCGGCGCGGACGAGGGGGTCGTCGTCCACGAGCAGGACGCGCACGGGAGTTCTCACGGGCACCACTATGGCACCTCCGTCTTCTCGGGCCAGGGCAGAGCGGCGAGCAGGCGGAACACCCCGCCCTCGGGGCCGTGGCGCAGGGTACCGCCGTCCAGGGCGACCCGTTCGGACAGGCCGGTCAGGCCCGCCCCGGCCCCGGGGATCTCGGCGGGGGCCACCCCCACCGGCAGCGGGTTGACCACCGACACCTCCAGGCCGTGTCCGGGGGCACCGCTGATCCGCACGTCCACCCGGGCCCCGGGCGCGTGCTTGCGCGTGTTGGTCAGCCCCTCCTGCACCAGCCGGTAGGCGGTGCGGCGCACCTGACCGGGGGGTTCCGCGCCCTCGGGAACGTCGTAGGCGGACCGCACGCGCTGGCCCGCACGGAGCGCCTCCTCCACCAGCCGGGTGACCTCGGCCAGGGCGGGCGGCTGGGGCGCGGCGGTGCCCGCGTGGTCGCCCTCCTCCCCCGGGGCGGTGTCGGCCGCGCGCAGCACCGACAGGACGCCCCCCAGTTCCTCCAGCGCCTGGTGGGCGTTGTCGCGGATGACGCGCACGGCCGCGCCGAGTTCGGCGTTCTCCAGCGGCGGCGCCTCGCCCCGCTCCGCGCGTTCGGTCCGGTAGGCGAGCGCACCGGCGTGCACGGACAGCAGCGACATGCGGTGCGCGACCACGTCGTGCATCTCGCGGGCGATGCGCTGGCGCTCCTCGGTCCGGGCTGCGGTCAGGCGCCGCTCGCGGTCCTCGCGTTCGCGCCGCACGTCCGCGCGCAGCCGCTCGATGAGCTGGCGCCGGGTCCGGATGGCCACGCCCCAGCCCATGCTGCCCGAGATGAACAGCGTGGCGATGACGAGGACGACGATGCTGTCGCCCCGGGTGGGCGGGACCATGACGATCCAGGGCAGGCCCAGGAGGACGGCTGCCGTCGCCACCAGGGCGACCTGCCGCCAGGGGCGGCGGACGGCGAGGTTGACCAGGGCGACGGCCAGGGCCCCGGTCCCCGAACTGGAGACGGCCTGGACCAGGCACAGCAGGACGCCCACGCCCAGGGGGTGGCCGCGGCGCCACCACAGCGCGAGGCAGGCGGCAGCGCCCAGGGCGAGGTCCGGGAGGACGAGCCAGGAGGGCACGTACCCGTGCAGGCCCACGCTGTAGGCCAGGAGGTAGTAGGTCCACACCAGCGCGGCGCCGAGGAAGAGCAGGGCGTCCAGCACCCATCCCCGCAGGCCCCGGCGCTCTCGGGGCCGCGCCTCGTGCGCGGTGCCACCGGGTGCGGTCGCGGGTTCCGCGCCGCCCGCGGCCGGTGTCGTGTCCACGAACCCCTCCCCCTTCTCCTGCCAAGAGTAGGACGGCCGCCCCCGCGCCGCCTCGGCCGACGGGCCGCCGCCTCGGCGCGGACCTGGCCGACCGGACAGGCGGCCGTGACCGTTCGGCGGATGCGCCCGGAGAGGGCCCGCGGGGAGGGTGGCGGTATGAGTGAGAACGCGCCCGCCCTGGAGATGGACGGGCTGACCAAGGTCTTCAACGGTACGACGGCGGCGGACGGGGTGAGCCTGTCCGTGCCGCGCGGGGCCATGCTCGGGCTGGTCGGGCCCAACGGGGCCGGAAAGACCACCTCGCTGTCCATGGCGGTGGGGCTGCTGCGCCCCGACGCCGGGACGGCCCGGGTGCTGGGCGTGGACGTGTGGTCGGACCCGGTCGGGGCCAAGCGCCTGCTCGGCGTGCTGCCCGACGGCCTGGCCCTGCCCGAGCGGCTGACCGGCGGGGAGCTGCTGAACTACTGGGGACAGCTGCGCGGGCTGGGCCGGGAGGTGACGCGGGCGCGCGCCGAGGAGCTGCTGCGGGTGCTGGAGCTGGACCGGGCCGAGAGGGACGCGGTGCTGGTGGCCGAGTACTCCACCGGCATGCGCAAGAAGATCGGTCTGGCCACGGCGCTGCTGCACGCGCCCAAGGTCCTGGTCCTGGACGAGCCCTACGAGGCCGTGGACCCGGTCTCGGGGCGGGTGCTGACCGCGATCCTGCGCAGGTTCACCGACGGCGGCGGCACGGTGGTGATCTCCAGCCACGTGATGGCGCTGGTGGAGCAGCTCACCGACCGGGTGGCCATCATCGCCCGCGGCCGGGTGCTGGCCGACGGGGCGCTGGAGGAGGTGCGCGGCGTGGACACCACCCTGGAGGACACCTTCGTGCGGCTGGTCGGCGCGCGTGAGATGGAGGAGGGTGAGCTGGCGTGGCTGGCCTCCTGATCCGGTTGAAGTTCACCCTGCTGCGGCACTCGACGACGGGGATGCGGCTGTTCGGGATCGTCCTGGTCGTCGGCGGGGCGGCGCTGACCTGGTACCTCGCGGTGACGGCGGCCTCGGACGGCGTGCGCGCGGACCTGCTCTGCCTGGCGTTCGCGGTGTGGGCGGTGGGCTGGATGCTCGGCCCGACGGTCGCCAACGGCACGGGGGTGCTGCGCTCGCAGTACTTCGCGCTGCTGCCCCTGGACCGGCGCCGGGTGGGCGCCCTGCTGCTGGCGACGATGTTCGTGGACATCGGCCCGGTCGTCACGCTGCTGGCGCTGGGCGCGCTCGTGTGGCACGCGCTGGCGCTGGACCCGTCCGCGCTGGTGGTGGCGGTGCCGGGGGTCCTGGTGCTGTGGGTGTTCGTGGTGACGCTGTCCCGGCTGGTGTTCCGGGCGCTGGGCGCGGCGATGCACTCGCGGCTGGGCGTGGAGATCGCGTCCGTGCAGTGGGGGCTGATCCTGGCCGGGCTCTTCTTCGGGTGGATGGCGGTGCAGCCCGCGTTCCGGGCGACGCTGAGCCTGAGCGAGAACGGTCTGGGCGAGGGCGCGGTGGGCGCCGTGCTGACGGCGCTGCCGACCTCGTGGCCGCTGCTGGCGGTGCAGGCCGCCGCGACCGGTTCCTGGGCGCTGGCCGCGGCCTGGCTGGGCGGATTCGCCCTGCTCACCGCGGGGATGGTCGCGGTGACCTGCGTGCTGCTGGCGCCCCGGGTCGCGGCGCGCGGGGTCCGGCGCCGGAGCCGTCCGGACGGGCCGCGCCCGCGCCGGGCGTTCGCGCTGCTGCCGGACTCCCCGCTGGGCGCGGTGGTCGGCAAGGAGCTGCGGCAGTGGTGGCGCGACCCGTGGCGGGGGTTGGAGCTGCGGGCGTCGCTGTGGGCGGCGCTGTTCACGGGGCTGATGGCCTGGTCCAGCGACCTGTTCTCGTTCCTCGCTCCGTTCGCGGGGGTGATCGCGGCCTTCGTCATGGCGCTGGCCACCTCGAACATGTACGGGCACGACGGAACGGCGCTGTGGCTGTCGGTGGCCGGCCAGGACCGGAACACGCTGCGCGCTGACGTGCGCGGCCGCCAGATCGCGATCCTGCTGCTGATCGCCCCGGCGGCGTCCGTGCTGAGCGCGGTGTTCATCGTGGCCACCGGAACGCACTGGGCGTGGCCGCTGGTGCTCACGGGGCTGGCGGCGTTCTTCGGTGTGGGCAGCGGGGTGGCGCTGCTGCTGTCGGTGGTGGCGCTCTCCCCGGGGGTGGACCCGCAGCTGCGGGTGGACGCCAACGACAGCGGTGACAACACGGTGCAGGTGTGGTTGGCGTTGATGGTGCTGCCGGTGTTGTGCGCGCCCTCGGTGCTGGCCGCCGTGTTCCTGTCGCTGTGGGGATGGCCGTGGCTGGCGGTGCCGGTGGGTGTGCTCAACGGGGGGTTCGTGGCCTGGCTGCTGGGCCGGATCGCCTACCGGAGGCTGGAGGCGCGGCTCCCGGAGACCTTCACCCGGATCCGGTACGGCCGGACGATCGCGCTCCAGACCGTGCCGGAACGGGGAGGCTGGCTGGACCGCCTGGAGCGCTCGGCGATCCAGGGCAACTCCGAGACCAAGCCCACGGGCTCCTGAGAGACCGGCGGCCGCGCGACCCGGGACGGGGGCCGCGCGGTCGCCTTCCCGCGTGCGCCCCTCGCCCCTCGCCCCTCGCCCCTTCCACGGCGGGGCCGCCTTCTCCCCGGTAGGGCCCGGCCCCTCCCGGTGGCACCGGCGCTCTCCCCGGCGGAACCGGCCGCCCCGCCGGGCACCGCCTCCTTCCGCGGAGTCCACGACATCCGGTGAACCCCGGCCCCCGCGGCTGACGAGGGTCCGCGCCGCGAGTGTGACTGGGTGCACTCAGTGCTTCGTTGCACTTGGTGCAATCACCTCCGTAACGTGGAGACGTGGACAATCAGCACGAACCGCCCTCACGCGATCGACGTGAGGCACTGAAGTCGCGCCACCGCCGCGCCATCGTGGACGCGGCCGCCGCGCTGATGACCGAACGCGGGGACACCGGTTTCACCGTCGACCAGCTCTCCGAACGGGCCGACGTCTCCCGCAGGACGGTGTTCAACCACTTCAGGTCCCTGGACGACATCGTCCTGGAGGTGTTCGGCGAGATGCTGGACGCGATCGTCGACAGCATCGAGGCCAACCTCCCCGCCGCCACCGGCGACGAGGCGGGGAGCATGTTCGACGAGTTCGCGGCGGCGATACGCCGGACCGACCTGGTCGCCCCGATCACCCGGCTCAAACGCTTCCTCCGGCAGAAGGGGCACGAACCCGCCCCGAGCCAGGCGGCGCTGTTCGAGCGGGCCATCAACGACGTGAGCGTCCGCCTGGCGGCCATCATGACGCGCCGCCACCCGGACGCCGACCCGCTCGTGGTCGACCTCATGTGCGGCGCGGTCATCAGCGGCGGCACGATCACGGTCCAGCGCTGGGAGCAGACCACCGGAGGGGTCGACAGCGACGACTCCCGCCGGGTCTGGTCCGACCTGCTGGACCGCATGCTCGCCGTGACCCGTGACGGCTACGGCAGCGTCGGACCCCACACCTCCTGAGCGCACACGCGCTCCCTCCCACCCACTCCGTTTGCAGGAACCATGGCTGAATTTCTCTACAGAATCGGGCGTGCGTGCGCACGTCGCGCCCGAACCGTCATCGCGGTCTGGCTGGCCCTCCTGGTGGCCTCCGGCACCGCCTTCCTCCTCTTCTCGGGTGAGCTGGAGGACAGCTTCTCCATCCCCGGGACGCCCACCGACGAGGTGGAACAGCTCCTGTCGGAGGAGTTCTCCGGGATGGGCGGCGGCGCGGGCACCGTCGTCTACCAGACCGAGGACGGCTCGGACTTCACCCAGGAGCAGCAGAACGCGATAGCCGACCGCGCCGAGCAGGCCACCGAGGTCTCCGGCGTGGAGGACGTGATCGACCCGTTCGCCACGGAAGAGCAGCGCGCCGACCAGCAGCAGGAGCTGGAGGAGGGCCGCGAGGAGCTGGAGGCGGGCCTGGAGGAGCTCGAA
>ANAW01000192.1:0-75670 GCA_000340945.1 Nocardiopsis synnemataformans DSM 44143
GCCGGTCAGGCGGAGCTCGACGCGGGCCGCGAACAGGCCGAGGCCGCCGGGATGCTCGACCAGGTCGGCCCCGGGCTCGACGCCGAACAGGTCGTGATCGACCAGAACCGCGAGGAGCTGGAGGCGGGCCTGGAGGAGCTCGAACGGGGCGAGGCCATGCTGGAGATGGCCTCGGAGATCCGCTCGGTCTCCGAGGACGGCGACACCGCCCTCGTCCGCGTCACCTTCACCGACAGTCAGACGGAGATCACCCCGGAGACCCGCGACGCCGTCATGGAGGTCTTCGAGAGCGACCCCGTGCCGGGCACCACCGTCGACTTCGGCAACGACATGTCCATGACCATGCCCACCCTGGTCAGCGCCGCCGAGGTGATCGGCGTGATCGTGGCCGGTGTGGTCCTGGTGGTCATGCTGGGCACCCTGGTGGGCGCGGGCCTGCCGATCCTGACGGCGCTCATCGGCGTCGGTGTGGCCACCCTGATCGCGATGTCGCTGTCCGGGGTGCTGGAGATGGCCTCGGTGACACCGATCCTGGGCCTGATGCTCGGCCTGGCCGTCGGCATCGACTACGCGCTGTTCATCATCAACCGGCACCGCCGCCAGCTCAAGCAGGGCGTCGGCGTCGGTGCGTCCATCGGCCTGGCCAACGGGACCGCGGGCAACGCCGTGGTCTTCGCGGGCACGACCGTGCTCATCGCGCTGCTGGGCCTGAACCTGACCGGGATCGGGTTCCTGGGCCTGATGGGCAGCGTGGCCGCCGTCTCCATCGCCATCGCCGTGTTCATCGCGATCACGCTCGTTCCGGCGCTGCTGTCGCTGGTGGGCGCGCGCATCCTGTCGCGCCGCGAGCGCGCCCGTCTCGCCGAGAGCGCCTCCGCCGACGGGCGGGGCGCGCATGAGGCGGAGCGGGTCAAGCCGATGTCGACCGGCCGCGCGCTGGCGCAGGCCGCCGTCGCCGTGATCGCCCTGGGCGTGGTCGCCCTGCCCGCCCTCGACCTGCGCCTGGGCATGCCCGACGGCTCCTCCGAGCCCACCGACTCCACCCAGTACCGGGCCTTCACCGCCGTGGAGGAGAACTTCGGCGCGGGGCAGAACGGCACGCTCCTGGTCGTGGCCGAGCTGACCGGAGGACCGAACGAGGAGGCCGCCCAGCAGAACGCCGAGGAGGAGCAGGCGCTGGTCGCCGAGGAGATCTACTCCCACGAAGACGTGGCCGCGGTGGCCCCCGTGGGCATCTCCGAGGACCACACCCTGGCCATCTTCCAGGTCGTGCCCGTCGAGGGCCCGGCCAGCGCCTCCACCGAGCAGCTCGTGCACACCCTCCGCGACATGGAGCCGATCGAGGGCACCGGGCCGCTGGGGGTCGCGGGCATGGCCAGCGGCAACATCGACATCTCCGAGACGCTGAGCGACGCGCTGCCGACCTACCTCGCGGTGGTCGTGGGCCTGTCCCTGGTGATCCTGCTGCTGGTGTTCCGGTCGGTCTTCGTACCGGTCGTGGCCACGCTCGGGTTCATCCTGTCCTTCTTCGCCTCGCTGGGCGGCGTGGTGGCCGTCTACCAGTGGGGCTGGCTGGGCGGCCTCTTCGGGCTGGAGAACACCGGTCCGGTGCTGAACTTCCTGCCCACGCTGCTGGTCGGGATCCTGTTCGGCCTGGCGATGGACTACATGCTCTTCATCGGCACGGGCATGCGCGAGGCCTACGTGCACGGCTCGCCCTCACGGCTGGCCGTGGTGCAGGGCTTCCGGGCCGGCCGCTCCGTGGTCACCGCCGCGGCGATCATCATGATCTCGGTGTTCGGCGGGTTCGTCTTCTCCCACAGCGTCATGATCAGCTCGATCGGCTTCGCGCTCGCCTTCGGCGTGCTCATCGACGCCTTCGTCGTGCGCATGGCGCTGATCCCCGCGCTGATGCACCTGGCGGGGAACGCCGCGTGGTGGCTGCCCAGGTGGCTCGACCGGATCCTGCCCGACATCGACGTGGAGGGCGCCTCCCTGGAGCGCCGCCACCCGCGTGAGCAGGCGGCCGGGACCGGCGGGGACGCGGACGGCGACGCGTCGGCCAGCGGCGCGTCGGCAGCCGGGGACACGCGTCCCTCCTCCGAGGAGGACACGGACCGGGTGTCCTCCGAGCGGCGCTGAGGCGTACGCGGTCCGGGGGGCCCGGGGGCGGTCACCACCGCCCCCGGGCCCCCCGCGTTCAGTCCCGGTTCCCGACCCTGTCGAAGACGCCGGTCAGCCCGTCCAGGAAGGCCGAGAGCGCGAGCTCGAAGCTCGCGTCGTCGATCTCGGCGGCGTGCTCGGGCAGCCGGTGGGCCTGGGACAGGTTCGGGTAGCGGTCCCGGTAGACGCGCACGTCGTCGTCGAACCCGCGCGCGAAGGAGTTGGTGGCGGCCCCCACGACCAGGTACTTGGTGGAGGCGCCGATCATCGTGGCGTAGCGGGGCGGCCATCCCGCGCCCACCAGGCCGCCGTGCACGGCGTCGGCGCGGCGCAGCGCCTCCTCGCGGCGCCCGGGCCCGGAGGAGACCACCGGCAGCAGGTGGGGGTGCTCGGCGAGGGCGTCGCGGTAGGAGCGTGCCCAGACGGTGAGGCCCCGGCGCCAGTCCCCGCCCTCGAAGCCCGAGACGTCGATGCGCGAGGTGACCTCGTCCGCGACCTCGGTGAGCAGCTCCTCCTTGGTGCGGTAGTGGCTGTAGAGGGAGGCCGCCTGCACGTCGAGCTCCTGGGCGAGCTTGCGCATGGACAGACCGTCCAGCCCGTCGCGGTCGATGAGCGCGAGAGCCGCGCGGCGGATGCCCGGACGGCTCAGGATCGGCGTCTTGGGTCGGGCCACGGAGGGGTCCCCTTCTCCACTGCGGCGGACGGACCGGACCCTCCGGCGTCCGGCCCGATCATCGCATGTCGGCGCACCGCATGCGGCCCCCTGGCGGAGTTCGCGCACCTGGGCGCCCGTCTTCCGGTCCCGTGCGCCCCGGTGTGGGTGCCTGTCCGGAACCGGGCGCCGCACCCGTTTCCTCCCGTTCGGCGGTACCTCTTGCACGCACCCCCGGGAAGAACGTACCCTCAAACCGAACGCCGTTAGGTTATTGGGGAGACAGGCCGTGATCGATTTCTCACTGAGCGATGAGCAGCGCGCCGTACGCGACTGGGTGCGGACCTTCGTCGAGCGGGAGCTGATGCCGCTGGAGAACGAGGTGCTGCGCCGCGAGCGCGAGGGGCACCCGCCCGGCCTCAACGCGGAGGAGCGCACCCGGCTGCGCGAGCTCGCCCGCAAGTCCGACTTCTGGGGCGTGGAGACCCCGGTGGAGTACGGCGGCATGGGCCTGGACGCGGTCACCGCCGCGGTCATCGAGATCGAGCTGGGCAGGACCTTCCTGACCTTCAAGTTCGGCGGCGAGGCCGACAACATCCTCTACCGCGCCAACGAGGAGCAGAAGGAGCGCTACCTGCTGCCCACCATCGCCGGTGAGCGCCGCTCCTGCTTCGCCATCACCGAGCCCGGCGCGGGCTCCGACGCCAAGGCCATCCGCACGCGCGCGGTCCGCGACGGCGACACGTGGGTGATCAACGGCGAGAAGACCTTCATCACCGGCGGCAACGAGGCCGACTTCGCCATGGTCTTCGCGGTCACCGACCCGGACAAGGGCGCCGACGGGGGCGTGACCTGCTTCCTGGTCGACCGCGAGGCGGGCTGGACCTCCGAGCCCATCGACACCATGGGCGAGCGCCGCCCGGCCTCCCTGGTCTTCCAGGACGTGCGCGTGCCGCACGAGAACATCCTGGGCGAGGAGGGCAGGGGCTTCGAGCTGGCCATGAAGTGGATCGGCAAGGGCCGCTACCTGCTGCCCGCCCGCGCGCTCGGCGGCTGCGAGCGCCTGCTGGACATGGCGATCGAGTACTCCCGCACCCGCGAGACCTTCGGGGCGCCCATCGCCGACCGGCAGGCCATCCAGTGGATGATCGCCGACTCCCAGACCGAGATCGAGGCGCTGCGCCTGCTGGTGCTGCACGCCGCGTGGCAGGTGTCGGTGGGCCGGGACTCGCGGCACGCGCAGTCCATCGCCAAGCTCTTCGGCGGTGTGAAGGCCAACGAGATCGTCGACCGCGTGATGCAGATCCACGGCGGCATGGGCTACACCCGTGAGCTGCCCATCGAGCGCTTCTACCGCGACGTGCGGCTGCTGCGCATCTTCGAGGGCACGGACGAGATCCAGCGCCGCACGATCGCCCGCGACCTGCTCAAGGGCCACGTCAAGGTGGGCGCAACCCTGGGCTAGCGGCGGGACGAGGGGCCCGTGCCGCACGTGGGAGCGCGGCACGGGCCCCTCCCGCACGCGTGCACCCGGCGCGCACGATCGAGCAGGCGCTCACCCTGCACGGGCCCCTCCCGCACGCGTGCGCCCGGAGCGGGTGTGTGTCCCGACCGGAGCGGGTGTGTGTCCCGACCGGACCGGGTGTGGGCCCCGACCAGAACGGATGTGTGTGCTCCGACCGGTCGCTGCGGGGAGCCGGAGAGCGGTGCTCTCCGGGCCCGGGCCCGGGGGATCGCTCCGGGATGCACCGCGGGCGGGTGCGGCGACCGCGCGGAGCCCTCACGGGGGAAGGTCCTAGCTGACGCCGACCAGGTCGCAGACGAAGATCAGGGTCTCGTTCGGCGCGATGGCGCCGGGAGCGCCGCGCTTGCCGTAGGCCAGGTGCGGCGGGATGACCAGCTTGCGGCGGCCGCCCACGCGCATGCCCAGGACGCCCTGGTCCCAGCCCGCGATGACCTGGCGCGCGCCGATGCGGAAGCTCAGCGGGGCGCCGCGGTTCCAGCTGGCGTCGAACTCCTCGCCGCTGGAGAAGGCCACGCCCACGTAGTGGACCTCGACGGTGCTGCCGTGGCCCGCCTGGGCGCCTTCACCGACCTGGATGTCGGTGATCTCCAGCTCGGCGGGCGGCGGGCCCTCGATGAAGTCGATCTCGGGACGCTCAAGCGCCATGGTGGTACCCCTTGTGTGGTCACAGTGAACAGAGGGGCCCAGGCTATCGGTGCGCGGGAACCTCCCGGAGCAAAACGGACGTCCCGCCCGTATGCCCGGCAGCACGCTCGCACCGCCCTGACCCGGCCTCAGATCTCAGGTCTGAGTTCTCGGGTCCCAAGCCTCAGGTCTGGAAACCCGGGCCTCCGGTCTCAGGTCTGAGAACCCAAGCTTTGGACCTCGCGGCGAGGAACTCAGGCTTCGGGTCTCAGGTCTGGAGACTTGGGTCTCACGTCTCAGACCTGGGAACTCGGGCCTCGATCCTCAGGCCTGAGATCTCAGGTATGAGAATTGGGGTGTCCGGTCTTGGGCCTGAGGTCTCAGCTCTCACCGACGGTGGCGGCGATGACGTGGCCGTGGCCCTCGACCTTGATCGGCCCGCTGTCGGCCTGCACGAACACCGACTCACCGCGCTGGAGGGTCATCCCCTGACCGACCTCGGCGACCAGCTCCACCTGCCCGTGCAGGGCGAGCAGCACGGTCGGCCCCTCCCCCGGCAGGTGGGCGGTGATGCGGCCGGGGCCGATCTCGTGCAGCGCGAACTCCGGGGCGGCCGTGCGGAACTCCCGGCGCCCCTCGCAGACCCCGGGCCTGGCGTAGGGGATGGGCAGCACCGAGAAGTCCACCACGTCCAGCAGCTCGGGCGCGTCCACGTGCTTGCCGGTCAGTCCAGCGCGCAGCACGTTGTCGGAGCTGGCCATCACCTCGACCGCGGTGCCCTGGAGGTAGGCGTGCATGTTGCCCGCGGGCAGGAACAGGGCCTGGCCCGGCCAGAGCGTGACCCGGTTGAGCAGCAGGGCGGCCACCGCGCCGGGGTCGCCCGGATAGCGGTCGGCCAGGTCGGCGACGATGGCGCCGTGGGACCCGCGCGGACCGGAGTCCGACCACTCGCGCACGAACTCGTCCAGGAGCCGGGCGCGCCCGTCCCCGGGAAGGGTGAGCAGGCGGGTGAGGGCGCCGCGCAGGGCGGTCCCGGCGTCGGCCAGGGCGAGGTCGCCGCGCAGCGCCACGGCCAGCTCGCAGGTGAGCCCGCGCAGGTCGGCGTGGGCGGCGGCGGGTTCGCGAAAGCCGCACAGCGCCTCGAAGGGCTCCAGGGCGAGGAGGAGTTCGGGCTTGTGGTGGGGGTCGCGGTAGTTGCGGTGCGGGGCGTCCAGGGGGATGCCCGCGCGCTCCTCGGCCTCGAACCCGGCACGGGCGCGGACGGCGTCGGGGTGGACCTGGAGGGACAGAGGCGCCTCGGCCGCCAGGACCTTGAGGAGGAAGGGCAGCCGCCCGCCGAAGCGCTCGGCGGTGCGCCGCCCCAGGACGCGGTGGGGGTTCTCGGCGATGAGGCCGGGCAGGGGGCGCGGGCCGTCCTCGCAGTGCGCCGTGCTGGGGGCGCCGTGGTGGGCTCCCAGCCACAGTTCGGCCTGGGGCGTGCCGTCGGGTTCGGCGCCCAGCAGCCGCGGGATGGCCGTGCGCGCTCCCCAGGCGTAAGGCCTTACCTGGTTGGTGAGCCTGTGCATGCGCCCCCCGCTTTCCCGTCTGCGTGTTCTCACCCCGTGGACACCCCGGCGAGGCGGCAACAGTCTCGTGGAGGGCGCTGTCGCGGTCGACCCGGCGCGCCCCACACATTGAGGTAGTGCACACTTCACCTCGCGGGGTGGGCGGGCACCCCACGAACACGGGTACCGGCTGCGGCAACGAAGTTACTGGGAAGTAAACCATGATCGGCAGCACGTGAACAGCGCCACATCCTGACCTCCTCTTCCAGCCTGCGACGGACGGGGCGCCCCGCGGCGCGGCGGGAACGCCGTGCCGACCGCCCGCGGTGGCGACCGGCCGCAACCGCGCGGACCACACGGTTCCCGGACCTCGCGCTCCCGCGGCGGGGTCCCGCCATTGTCCCGCAGCGGCGTTTCGGGCGCCACGGCCCCGCCCCGGGAACCGCCTCTCCCGCCACTCCGCCGACGCCTTCCCCCTCTCTCCGGGAAACCGGGATGCCCGGCGGACGGGCGACCGGTTAACGTGCATTGGTCGTGTTTGTTCCCCGACATGTGAGGCGGACACTTGAGACTGCGCCAGGGCGGACCGGCGGACCTGTCAGCGGTGCTGGAGACCTTCGACGCCACCGTGGCGTGGCTGGTCGAACACGGGCGCTCCGCGCAGTGGGGCGACCGCCCCTGGTCCCAGGATCCGAAGCGGGTCGCGCGCGTGAAGGACCTGGTCGCGGAGGGCCTGTGGGTGGCCGAGGTCGGTGACGGCACGGCCGGGTTCCTCACCGCCACCGAACGGGCACCCGGCTACGCGCCGAGGGTGCGCGAACGCGAGCTCTACGTCCACCTGCTGCTGGTCGCAAGGGCCTACACCGGGCGCGACGTGGGCGGCAAGCTGCTCTCCTTCGCCCGCAGGCAGGCGCGCGAGTTCGGCGTCGGGCTGGTGCGGGTGGACTGCTGGGCGGGAGGGGACGGGGCCCTGGTGCGCTACTACGAGGGGCAGGGGTTCACCCCGGCCGAGCGGGTCCCCGTGGGCGGCACCGAGGTCCAGATGTTCGAGTACCGGGTCTGAGCCGGACCGGGTCCGCCGGGGAGCGGAGACCCCACGCCTGACCGGGGGGGTACACGCGCCGGGTCGCATCGGTCGGGAGCGGGGACGGGGACCGCGCGGGGGCGCGAACGCTCAGTTCGCGCCGCACGCGCCCGCCCGGCTCAGGACGCGGCGGCGCGGACCGGTTCGGCGACGGGACAAAGGCGAGGGACCGGGCCGATCCGGGCCGCGGACGCTCAGCGCTCGCGGCGCACCTTGTCGGAGGCCTCCACCAGGCGGTCGATCATCCGCTGCGTCAGCACCGGGTCGGGCTGGGGCAGCCCGGCGATCGCCGCCATGTACAGCCCGTCGCCCGCGCGCAGGACGATCTCGGCCAGGACCGGGTCGGTGAGCTCCTCGTGCAGCAGGTCGCCCCAGCGGCTGAAGAGGCCCTGGACCGTGCGGACGGCCTCCTCGGGCATGTCCTCCTGGCCGCGCAGGGCGGCGATGACCGCCCAGTACAGCTCCCGTTCCTCGGGGCTGCGCGGCAGCGAGGTGCGCAGGAAGACGCGGACCACGCCCTCCTCCCCCTCCACGGCCTCGCGGAACTCCTCCTCGGCCAGCACGCGCAGGCGTTCGATGAGCCCGGTGAGCATGGCGGCCTTGGACGGGAAGTGGTACAGCAGTCCCCCCTTGGACACCCCGGCGTCACGGGCCACGGCCTCCAGGGTCACCGCGGAATAACCCTCGCCGACGAGGATGTCCTGTAGGGAGTCGAGGATGCGGTCGCGGGTGTTCGAAGCGTTCACGATTGACACTGTACCGGCTGGACGGTACTGTACCGTCTGGACGGTCGAAGAGTCCCGGGAGCACTCCCCCGGTCGACCAGGCTTCCCGTCCTCCCACCCGGCCGTTCGCCCTCCGCATCCCGCCGGTCCGAACGCGCCCCCACAGCCGTGCGGTGCGCATACAAGCGACACGTAACGAGGAAAGATGAGTTCCGCCCAGACCGGAAACGGCACCGTCGGCGCGCGCGGCCGCGACGGCGCGGCGCCCGCCCTCGCGGGCCCGCGCGAATGGACCGCGCTCGCCGTCCTGGTCCTTCCGGTGATCCTGATCTCGGTCGACTCCACCGTGCTCGGCTTCGCCGTCCCCGCGCTCAGCGAGCAGCTGCGGCCCGACGCGGGCCAGCTCCTGTGGATCGTCGACGTCTACGGCTTCGTCCTGGCCGGACTGCTGATCACCATGGGCTCGCTCGGCGACCGCATCGGTCGGCGGCGCCTGCTCATGATCGGTTCGGCCGCCTTCGGCGCGGCCTCGCTGGTGGCCGCGTTCTCGCCCACCGCCGAGGTGCTCATCGCGGCCCGCGCCCTGCTCGGCATGGCGGGCGCCTCGCTGATGCCCTCGACCCTGTCGCTGCTGCGCAACATGTTCCTGGACCCGCGCCAGCGCCTGCTGGCCATCGCCCTGTGGGCGTCGGGGTTCTCCGGCGGCGCGGCGCTCGGCCCGATCCTGGGCGGCTGGCTCCTGGAGCACTTCTTCTGGGGCTCGGTGTTCCTGATCAACCTGCCGGTGATGGCGCTGATCCTGGTGCTGGTCCCGCTGCTGGTGCGCGAGTCGCGCGACCCCGGCTCGGGCCGCCTGGACCTGCTGAGCGTGGTCCTGTCCATGGCCGCGATCCTGCCCGTCGTGTACGGCGTCAAGAACCTGGCCACCGAAGGCCTGGCGGTCGTCCCGGTCCTGTCCCTGGCGGTCGGCCTGGGCCTGGGCTACCTGTTCGTCCGGCGTCAGAAGTCGCTCGACGACCCGCTGATCGACGTGGGCCTGTTCCGGTACCGCGTGTTCAGCGTGGCGGTGGCCACCAACCTGATGATCGTGTTCTCGCTGGTGTCGTCGCTGTTCTTCCTGACGCAGTACCTCCAGCTGGTGCTGGGCGTCTCGCCGATGCGGGCCGGTTTCGTGCTGGTGCCCGGCCTGGTGCTGTCGGTGCTGGCGGGGCTGGTGGCGGTGCGGCTGTCGCGCCACCTGAGCCTGGCCACGGTGATCGGCGGGTCCCTGCTGGTGACCGCGACGGGGTTCGCGGTCCTGGTGTTCGCGCCGCAGGGGAACGTGGTGACCGGTGTGGTGCTCGTGACGACGGGCTTCGCGCTGATCGCCACCGGCTCGGGGTTCGCCGAGACGCTGACCAACGGCGCGATCATGTCGGCGGCCCCGCCCCAGCGCGCGGGCGCGGCCTCGGCCATCTCCGAGACCGCCTACGAACTGGGCGCGGCGCTGGGCGTCGCGCTGTTGGGCAGCGTGCTGACCGCGTCCTACCGGACGAACCTGACCGCCGTGGAGGGCGTGCCCTCGGGGGCCGTGGACGCCGCCCGGGAGACCCTGGGCGGGGCCGCGAACGCAGCCGCCGAGGTGGGCGGCGACGCGGGCGAGGCGCTGATGGTGGCCGCGCGGACGGCGTTCACCGACGGCATGCACCTGACCAGCGTCATCGCCGTGGTGATCGTCCTGTCGGCCGCCGTGCAGGCGTGGGTGCTGCTGCGCGGTCGGGGAAACCCGGCGGTGGAGCCGGTGGAGGGTCCCGCCGAGGGGGCCGCGGAGGAAGCGGTCGAGGCCGTGGGTACCGCCGGGACCGCGGGGACCACGGTTGCCGCCGAGACCGTGGGCGCGGAGGAGGTCCGAGGGACCGAGGGGTGCACGGGTTCCGGGGAGAAGCCGGATCCGGTGACCGCCGACTCGGTGGCCGCTGACTCGGTGGCCGGAGACACCCCGGCCGCGCCGAAGCAGGAGCGGCCCGGCAGCTAGCCCGCGAAGACCCGGGCCCCGGAGGCGACGCTCTCCGGGGCCCGACGCGTGTCCGGGGCCTCTCCCGGCCGGTGCCCGCTGGCGCGGGACCAGCGGGTCAGCGGGGCCAGCGGGAGAACGGGCAACGGGCACCGATCGGCGGAGAGCGCGGGAGGTCCCTTCCGTGCGTACCGCGGCAACGGTGTCGGGTGCGGGAGGGCTCCCGTCCGAGCGTTCACGGCACCGACCGTGGCGGCACCCGCCGTACGGGGCAGCACAGCGCAACCGCGCCACGGTGCAACCTGTACCGCAGTGCCCCTGTATCGCGGTGCACCTGTAGGGTCCCCGCATGAGAATGCGGTTCGGTCGCCCCGACATCTCCCGGTACGCGGACCGGTTCGACCTGCCCGAGGCGGGCCGGGGGCCGTCCGTCACCTTCCTGGGCGTGACCACCCTCCTCATCGGGGACGGAACCTCGGCCGTCATGACCGACGGGTTCTTCTCCCGGCCCTCACTGGCGGCGGTGGGCACGCGGCGCATCGCCCCGGACCACGCGCGCGTGGACGCCGCCCTGGCCCGCGCCGGGGTGGGCTCACTCGACGCGGTCGTCCCCGTGCACACCCACTTCGACCACGCCATGGACACGGCACTGGTCGCCGCCCGCACCGGTGCCCGCCTGGTGGGCGGCGCGTCCGCGGCCCGCATCGGACGCGGCGGCGGCCTGCCCGAGGACAGGATCGTGCGGGCCGCGTCCGGCGACCGGGTCGCGTGCGGCGCCTTCACGCTGACGCTGATCGGCTCCAGCCACTGCCCGCCCGACCGCTACCCGGGAGAGGTCACCGGACCCGTCGTGCCGCCGGTCCGGGCGTCGGCCTACCGCTGCGGCGAGGCCTGGTCCCTGCTGGTGGAGCACACCGGAGGCCGCACCGCGCTGGTCCAGGGCAGCGCCGGTTTCGTTCCGGGCGCCCTGGACGGGTACGCGGCCGAGGTGGTCTACCTCGGCGTCGGCCAGTTGGGCCTGCAAGAGGAGGACTACGTCCGGGCCTACTGGAGGGAGACGGTCGAGGCGGTGGGCGCGCGCCGGGTCGTCCTCGTCCACTGGGACGACTTCTTCCGGCCGCTCGACAAGCCCCTGCGCGCACTTCCCTACCTGGGCGACGACCTCGACGCCACCATGGGCGTCGTCGACCGGCTCGCCGCCGAACAGGGCGTCTCGGTGCACTTCCCCTCCCTGTGGAGGCGAGAGGACCCCTGGGCCGGGCCGCGCTGAGGAACGGGCGGCCCCGCCCCGAAGGACCGCGAGCGCCCGCCCCGGCGCACAGGGCGCCCGGGAGGGTGAGGCCCCGTGAGGGCGGGGAGGCGAAGCCCCGGAGGACGGTCTCAGGGAACGCGGAGCAGCTCCACCTCGGCCCCGTCCCAGCCCGGCGGCACCACCGCGTAGGCGTCGGCCAGTGCGGCGCCGCGCAGACTGCCCGGGCGGTCGTGGCCGACCGGGTGCGCCCGGCCGCCGTCCAGACGCACCGCGACCAGCCGGGTGTCGCGGGGGTGGGCTGTGACGGCGCCCTCCAGGACGACCCGGGCCAGCCCCGTTCCGGGGTCCGGGCGGCCGGTCATGGCGGCCAGCAGGGGGACCAGCAGGGTGGCCGCGGCGACCAGGGCGGCCCCGGGGTTGCCGGGAAGGCCCACGAACACGGTCCGGTCGGTGTGCGCGAGCAGTTGCGGGTGCCCCGGACGACAGGCGACCCCGTCGACCGCGACCTCGGCGCCCAGCTCCTCCAGGACCGAGCGCAGGTGGTCGGCCGGGCCCCGGGACGAGGAACCGCACACCGCGACCACGTCGCCGTCCGCGTCCGCCAGCGCGTCGAGCAGCGGCCGCCGCTCGTCGCCCAGGTGGCGCAGGGACTCGATCCGGCCGCCCGCGCGGTCGACGACTCCGGGCAGCGCCGGGCCGATGGCGTCGCGCACGCTGCCGTCGCCGGGCAGCCCCGATGTGGTGATCTCCTCACCGGTGACCAGCACCGACACCCGGGGGCGCAGCACGGGCAGGGTGTCGTGGCCCAGGCTGGCGGCCAGGCCCAGCGCGGCGGGGCCGACCACAGCGCCCCGTTCGAGGACGGTCTCGCCGGGGGCGGTCTCCTCCCCCGCCCAGCGCACGTGGCGGCCCGCCTCCGCGGGTCCGTCCACCGTCCCGTCCCGGACGTCGGCCAGTTCGTAGGGCAGAACGCACTCCGTGTCCTTGGGCACACGGGCGCCGGTGGCGATCTCGACGGCCTCGCCCGGGCGCAGGCCCAGGGGCGCTCCCGACGCTCCGGCCAGCTGCCTGCCGACCAGACGCCAGGGCCCGGGGCCCGACACCGCGAAGCCGTCCATGGCCGAGGCGTCGAAGGCGGGCAGGCCCGTCAGCGCGTGCACGTCCGCGGCGAGGACGGCGCCCAGGGCCTCTTCCAGGGAAAGCTCCCGAGGGGCAGGGGATCTGCCGCCGCCCAGGAGCCGGGCGGTCTCGCGTGCCCGCGGCCACGACCGGTGCCCGCCGTGTCCCCCGGTGCAGCCGCCCCCGCCCATATCCGTCTCCCCCTCGTCACGCCGGTGTCCCCCATTGTCCACCCGGGCGCATGACGCGGACGTTAACGTCTGCGCTGAGCGCCCCGGCGCGTCCCCCGCCCGCACGGCCGCCTACCCGCGCCGGGAGCGCCGAACCGGCCCCTCCCAGCGCCGATTTGCCGTCTGCCGACTTTCCGCTAGAGTTCTTACCAGCAGCACGGCGGGGCCCACGGGCCGATCGCCAGGCAGCAAGCGGACGTGGCTCAGCTGGTAGAGCATCACCTTGCCAAGGTGAGGGTCGCGGGTTCGAATCCCGTCGTCCGCTCGGAGGAGACGCGAGGTGCCCCGGTGCCTCACGTGCAACTCGGTGGAGTGGCCGAGAGGCGAGGCAGCGGCCTGCAAAGCCGTCTACACGGGTTCGAATCCCGTCTCCACCTCCCCATCGCTACACGCGGGCGGTTAGCTCAGTTGGTTAGAGCGCTACCTTGACACGGTAGAGGTCACAGGTTCGAATCCTGTATCGCCCACCAGCATCACCGCAGGTCAGAGGGTTTATCTGACATGTGAGCGAAGACCGGTCAGCCCAGACTGGGAGATATCTGGGAGATCGTCTTCGAAGCGGGTTCCTCTGGGAGCCCGCTTTCGCTGTTTCCACGGTAGTGCTCTCCGAGCGTCGGCGCCACGGTGAAGAGCCACTCGCGCTCCCGGGTCGTGAGAGCCGTCACGCTCCCCCGCCACCGGGTCTCCAGCACGCTGAGTACACGCCGCCTCATCTCCGGGGTCACGTGCTCGTAGACCCGGGCCATCCCCGGCACCCTGTGCCCCAACCTGGCCGCGCGGGCCACTTCCGGGACCTCGTCCTCGGCCAGCCACGTGCGGTGGGTGTGACGGCCCTCGTTGAACGTGAACCCGGGCAGCAGCGGACGCCGCCACCGGGCCTCACCGCTACGGGGGTCGCCGTCCCAGGCCGGACGCCAGAACCGGGCCCGGAAGTTGCCCCGCCGCAGCAGACCTCCCCGGGACCCGCTGAAGAGGTGATCCTCCGCGCAGTCCTCGATCAGCTCCGTGTAGACCGCGTCGAGGAAGTCGGGCAGGTGCAGCCAGCGCTTGCCCGCCGGGGTCTTGGGACGCTTGGCCTTGCACATCCTGCCGCCGGACTCGCGCAAAGGCGCGCGTACCGGAACAGCCCGGTTCACCTCGTCGTACTCCTGGGCCTCCAACGCCACGGTCTGCTGCGCTGACGTCCTGGCAGGGAAACCCGGCGGTGAGCACCTGAGGAGGTTCCACTCTCGTCCAGCGCACCGCCGCCAGATTCCCGAGATTGGGAGCGTCGGGGAACCGGTGCGTGAGCAACCGAGTGACGTGGGGGTCGTTGTCGGCCGTCCAGAGCAGCCGGGCGTTGCCGTTCAGCGCCGCGGCCACGCCCATGTCGAGCCCGGCATAGCCGGTGCACAGGGAACCGATCGTCACCGTGGTGGGACCAGGGGCGGCGAGCTGGTTCGGCGGCAGAGTCGCGGTCATCGGATGCCGCCTCCCTCCGCTGTGCCACCGGTGGTAGGGCCGTGGCATGCCCACGGCACGCACCCGTCCGGCGCGGCATCGGTATCGGCGCTCAGGTCGACCTGGTCCAGTGGTGTCCGGGAGGGGTGGAGGAAGAAGGTGGTGCCGGGCGGCATGCCGTGCGTCGCCGCCCGGGGGCGGCCGTGCCGGACCAGGGCGTCCACCGCGACCGCGTCAGCGAACACATCCGGCTCCGTTCGCCTCAGGCGCGCCCAGGAGCGGTTGGAGCGGTGGGGGCATGCCGCACACGACAGGTCCGGGTTCGGGTCCAGCCCGTGGTGGAACAGCGGCGCATGGCAGTCCTGCGCGCTCCAGCCGATATCGGCCAGGGGCCGGTGGAAGCGTACGAACGGGGGGCCGACGGCAGGCCCGGTATGAGCGTGGTCATTTCCGGTTCCTGTCGCGCACTGGGCCACGATGCCGTCGGAGATCGGGGTGGGTCGGGGATAGCCGAGCAGGCGGCGGATGCGCTGGGTCAGGGCCATCGCGGTGCTGCGTGCGCACCCTTGGGGAAGCCGTCCCGGGGTTCCGTCGGGGTGGAGGGTGAACAGGGGGAGCAGCGGCAGGAAGCCGCGGGGTTGAGGGTGCGGTGGGCGATCGGCGCGGTCTTGACCGGTTCCCAGCCCATGCCGGCCTCGGAGGCGATACCGCGCAGGCGGTTCAGGGCGCGGTAGCCGGCGGCCGGGTACCACCCGGTGTCGGGGACGAGCACCGCGTCGAAAGAAGGCAACGCCCGGTGGGCGGCCAGAAGGAGAAGGGCGGCGGCTCCGGGGCTGCCGTCGAGCAGCAGCAACCGCAACCGCGGTCGTGGGGTGGGTGTTCTCATCGTGTGCTCGGCCCGTATCGAACGCCTTGCGGCACACCTTCGGCACCGATCTGGTGCGCGACCGCGGCGAGCCGGCGCGCGAGCCGGTGGACCTGGTGACGGTCGCCGAGCTGATGGGGCACGCCGACATCAACACCACCCGCCGCTACGCCCTGCCCACCAAGGCCGACAAGGCCGACAAGGCCCGCGCCTTGGAGGCGCTCACCACCGACCGGTGAGGGAGCGGCTCGGCACGGACCTGCCTTGCGGCTGCTGGCGGGGCACCCCCACCGAATTGCCCCGTATACCCCTCAAAGGTATACGGTGGAATACCTGGTGGGGGTATCAGGTTGGCGCCCGTGAGCTGGGATGACCACCCAGATCCCCCAAGATCATCACGGGCTTGCCGAGCAGGTGCGAAGGAGACGGTGTGACAGCGACAGCAAAACGGAGCGGCGGATTGGTGCCGCTGCTGGTGATCGCGACGGCGCAGTTGATGCTGGTGCTCGACGACTCGATCGTGAACATCGCGCTGCCGAGCATCCAGCAAGAACTCGGCGTAGATGCGGTGCACCTGCCCTGGGTCGTCAACGCCTACATCCTCACGTTCGGAGCGCTCCTGCTCCTCGGCGGCCGGATCGGCGACCTGTGGGGACGCCGCCGCACGCTGCAGACGGGCATCGCGATCTTCGTGCTCGCCTCCCTGGCCGGCGGCTTCGGACAGAACACCGCGATGCTCATCACCGCACGCGCCGTCCAGGGACTTGGTGCGGCGCTGACGGCTCCTAGCGCCCTGGCGCTGATCGCCACGACCTTCGCCGACCGCAAGATGCGCGACACCGCGCTGTCGCTCTACGGCGCGATGTCGGCCTTGGGCATCGTCGTGGGCCTGCTGCTGGGCGGGGTGCTCACCGACGTCCTCGACTGGCGGTGGGTGTTCTTCATCAACGTTCCCATCGGTCTGCTCGTGCTGTGGGGCAGCCGCACCCTGGTCACCGCCGAACGCCACCAGGGCCGACTCGGTGCTGTGGGCGCGGCGCTGGGCACCGGCGGGATGGTCGCGCTGGTGTATGCGATCACCCGGTTCGGTGAGGACGGGTTCGCCGACCCGATCGCTCTGCTCCTACTGGGCGCGGCGGTCGTGCTGCTCGTGGTGTTCGTCCTCACCCAGGCCCGCAGCTCCAGCCCTCTGGTGCCGCTGAGCCTGTTCGGCGACCGCAGTCGCGCCGGCGCCTATGCGACCATGCTGCTGCTGGCCATCGGCCCCATGGGTTCCTTCTACGTCATCACCCTCTATCTGCAGCAGGTTCAGCAGTTCAGCCCGCTGCAGACGGGTACGGCGTGGCTGCCGTTCGCCGCCGGCCTCGTCTTGGGCGCGGGGGCCGGTCCGAAGCTGCTGTTGCGCATCGCCCCGCGGTTCGTCGCCGCTTTGGGGGCGCTCCTCAGCGCCGCGGCGGCGTTCTGGTTCTCCGCGATCTCCGTGGACACCGGCTACTGGCTGCACCTGGCGCCGGCGATGTTCGTCCTGGCTCTGGGCTTCGGGCTCGGCGTCATCACGCTCACCCAGGCCGCGGTCTACCGTGTCGATCCGGACAAGGCCGGGATCGCCTCGGCCCTGCTCAACTCCGCCCAGCAGCTCGGTGTCGCCCTGGGCCTGGCCGTTCTGGCGGGGATCGCCGCCACCGTCACCGCCCGGCCCGAGAACACCGCTCTGGCCGGCGGTGAGGCTTTGGTCGCCGGATACGGCATCGCCCTGGCTGTGGCCGCGGGTCTGCTCGTCACCGCGGCGGCACTCGCCCTGACCACGCTCAACGCCCGTCCGATCGCAGAACAGGACGGCTTCGGCCCGGCTGACGCGGAAACCGAAACGGCGAACTGACCACGTGGCCCCCTATGTGCCCGGCCCCTCCCTGTCCGCGGCGGACAGGGAGGGGCCGGGGAAGGAAAGTACGAAAGCCCCGTACTCCGGGAGTTCCGGAGTACGGGGCTTCATTCGTCAGCGATCAGCCAACCAGGCCGGGAGGCTTAGCGTTGGATTTTCTGCGAAAATCACCGGGCCCCGTCCCCTTGCACGCCCAGACCCGCGCCTCCATCGAGGAGCTGCTGGACGAGCTCGGCGCCCTGGTTCGGGGCTGCTGGTGCGCAACCGCGACGGCAGGGCGCTGTCCACCCGCGCGGCCAACGCGGTGGTCATCGCCCTGGGCGCCGCGGCGGGGATCGGGCTGGCCGACGACGGCGAGGCCTTCGGCCCGCACGTGCTGCGCCACACCTTCGGCACCGACCTGGTGCGTAGCCGCGGCGAGGTGGCCACCGCACCGGTCGACGTGGTCCTGGTGGCTGAGCTGATGGGGCACGCCGACATCAACACCACCCGCCGCTACGCCCTGCCCACCGACGCCGACAAGAACCGTGCCCTGGAGGCGCTCACCACCGACCGCTGAACAGGTAAAGGCCTACCGCCAAATCCTGTAGCAATCCTCCTCGCCCCCGTCCCTGCGGCGCTCCTCCTTTCCGTGGCCACGGCCGTGGAACTGCTGGAAGGGTCGATGGCCGACCTGGGCTGCGAGGCGGTGATCCTGCTGGTGTGGGGGATCCTCGGGTCATCGGCGCTGCCCCTCGGCTGGTTCCTATTCAGCGCAGTGTCCGTGTACCGCCGGAGCAGTCGGACCTCACCCAAGGCTGACCGGGGAGGAGCGCACCATGAGTGAGGGTGGATGAGCCGGCTTCCGTTCCAAGCACGGGCAGGCTCGCATGGTGCTCCCGCCACACCGTCACGCCACCCCCGTTGGGGGGCTTCCCTCCAAAATGCATACCGAGCTGGTCCAGCTGGAGTGGCGGACTCTCGTCATGGCCGCACCAGGGTGATTCGTTACCGGCCAGGTGTCCAGTGTCCGTGGATTTGGTTCGTCGACGGGGAGTTGATCCGCTACCACGCACCAACTCGTAAGAAGGGTCGCTTCTACCCGCGTCCTGCCTTGCGCGCGTAGGCACGCGCGGCCCTGACCCGGTCGCCACAGCGGGTCGAGCACCAGTGGCGCCTGGCGTGTGTGCGCAGCAGGAAGCGGCCGCACGAAGGCGCGGCGCAGCGGGAGAGCATCGCGGCGTCCTCGCCGGTGAGAAGGCCGAGTGCGTCCGTCGCGACGGCCGACATCGCGTACTCGACCGCCTGGGTCTCCGGATGCTCGGGCAGCGAGCGGAAGCCCCCGGACTCGCTCCACGCGAGGCGGTCGACGGCGGGCGCCAGCTTCATCGCGGCGTTGACGGCGTCGATCGCCGGTGTGGGAGGCCGATCGCGTGTGACCGACGCGTCGAAGACCTCACGCACACTGCCGCGGAAGGTCCGCAGGCGGTTGCTGCAGTACTCCTGCACGTCGGCATCGGGTGCGGCCAGCCCTCGCGCGACCATCCAGCCGGTCGTACGCCGCGGGTCGCCGAGCAGGTCCACCGCTCCGGCGCCCGCTTCCCAACCGCCGCTGTTGGCGAGCGCGAGGCTCGGGTGCGCCTCCTCGCCGGGGGCCGGCGGGAGATCAGCGATTCTCATCGTCCTCGTCATGGCGATCTCATGCTACCGGGTTGCGTAAGCCATGAGAAAGAGTCTACTCTTTCTCATGGTAAATAATTCTGTTTGCCATGATCTCATCGTGAACGAAGGACACCCATGCAGCTCACCCACGTGCGCAACGCGACGATGCTCATCGAGACCGCCGGCAGCCGGATCCTCGTGGACCCGATGCTCGGTGCGAAGGGATCCTCGATCGCCGCGCCGACGGTGGCCGACAACCACCAGCGCAACCCCCTCGTCGACCTCACGACACCCCTCGCCGAGCTCCTCGACGTCGACGCCGTGATCGTCACCCACACCCACCCCGACCACTGGGACGAGGCGGCCGCGACCCTGCTGCCCCGCGAACTCCCCCTCGTCGTGCAGCACGAAGAGGACGCGACCAAGGTGCGGGAGACCGGGTTCTCCGACGTCCGGGTACTCGACGCGTCGCTCGACCTGCTCGGAGCGACCGTCACCCGCACGGAGGGCCGGCACGGGTCGGAGGAGTTCCTCGCGGCCAACCCCGAGATGGGCGAGGTCAGCGGGTTCGTTTTCGAGATGCCGGGAGAACCGGTCGTGTACGTCGCCGGCGACACCGTCTGGAACGACGACGTGGCCTCCGCCCTTGCGGACCACACGCCCGACATCGTCGTCCTGAACACCGGTGAGGCCACCTGGATCACGGGGGACGCGATCATCATGGGCGCCGACGACGTGCTCCGCGCGCACCGCGCCCTGCCGGACGCGCAGATCGTCGCCGTGCACATGGAAGCGCTCAACCACTGCGTCGTCACCCGTGACCAGGTACGGACCCTCGCCGCCGAGCACGGGGTCACGGAACTCGTGCACGTCCCCGAGGACGGAGAGAGGATGACCTTCGCATGACGGCCACCACGACGCCCGACACCGTCCGGTTCGCGCGCCTCCAGCACCGCGCCGTCTGGGCCCTTTCCGCGGGACAGGTGCTCGGCGGCATCGGGATGGGCGCAAGATCAGTCTCGGACCGCTGCTGATCGTGGCCATCGCCGGTTCCGAGGGCTTCTCGGGCCTGGCCGCGACGACGGGAACACTCGGTGCGGCCATTCTCGCGATTCCCCTCGCGCGCCTGGCGCAGTCGCGGGGCCGGCGCGTTTCGCTCACGACAGGTGCGATCCTCGCCGCGCTCGGCGGGCTCCTCGTGATCGCGTCGGCCGGGATCATGAGCCTGCCGCTGTTACTCATCGGTCTCACCCTGATGGGCGCGGCACAGGCGCTCAACCTGCAGGCCCGGTTCGCCGCGGCCGACCTCGCGGCGGACCGGACGCGGGGGCGTGACCTCTCACTCGTCGTCTGGTCCACGACCATCGGCGTGGTCCTGGGACCCAACCTGTTCGAACCGGGTGAGGTACTCGGAGCTCGGCTCGGACTGCCGGAGATGTCGGGCGGATTCGCGATCAGCATGGCGGCGCAGCTCGTCGGGATCGTGCTGTTCCTCGTGTTCCTGCGCCCGGACCCGCTCCTCACCGCGGCCTTCCTCACCTGTCTGGCCCGGGCCCGGCAGGACGGCGCCCTGGACGGCGACCCCCTCACCGATGCGGCCGCGCGGGACTGGGCGGTGCGCGACTGGCGCCGCACCCTGAAGAACACCCGCACCCGCTCGGGCACCCACCTGGGCGCGGCCACCATCAACAACCGGCTCGCCGCCGTGGACGCGTTCTTCGCCCTGCGCGGCTCCGGGCGCCCTGCGGTGGTGCGCGAACACCTGGCCCGCCCCAGCGCGCCCCGCGCCCTGGACCAGCACACCCTGCTGCGCCTCCTGCGCACCGTGGCCCGCGACGCCTCGCCCCGCGACCGGGTTATCTGCCACCTGGCCTACTACGCCGGGCTCCGAGTCGCCGAGATCGTCGCCCTGGACGTGGCCGACATCCGCCTCTCAGTCCGCAAGGGCAGCGTGCGGGTGCGCGGCAAGGGCAGATCGGGCGGCAAGGACCGCACCGTCCCCCTGCACGCCCAGGTGCGCACCATCCTGGAGGCGCTGCTGGACGGGCTCGGCCGCCCCGCCGCGGACCCGCTCATCCGCAATCGTGACGGCAGGGCGCTGTCCACCCGTGCCGCCAACACCATCGTGTGCGTCCTGGGCGCCGCGGCGGGAATCGGCCCCGCGGATGACGGCGAGGCGTTCGGTCCGCACGTTTTGCGCCACACCTTCGGCACCGACCTCGTCCGAGGCCGCGGCGAGGTAGCCGCTGCACCGGTCGACGTGGTGCTGGTGGCCGAGCTGATGGACCACGCCGACATCAACACCACCCGCCGCTACGCCCTGCCCACCGACGCCGAAAAGACTCGCGCGCTGGAGGCGCTCACCACCGACCGGTGAGGTTCAGTAGGGTGTACGGCTGGTGCCATGTCGTTAACGGCACCCCTAGCTCAGCTACCCGCTGACCAGCCCATTGCCGCTTTCCGGCGTACTTGGTTCGCCCCCGACCTACGCCGCACTTGAAGAACTCGGCCGCGCCGTGCGCACGGTCTTCGCCTGCGACTACCTCGCCGGCCCCGGCCTGCGCCGCGAGATCCACGGCGGGCTGCAGGTCGTGGAGAACTGGAACAGCGCGAACACCGTGCTGCACTACGGCAAGGACGGCGCCCTGACCGGCCCGGACAAGGAGCACGCCGAGACCTCGATGCTCGCCCTGCACCTGCTCCAGTCCGCGCTCGTGCACGTCAACACCTTGCTGGTGCAGCAGGTCCTGGCCGAACCGGCCTGGGCATCGAGGCTCTCGGACGAGGACCGGCGCGGCCTGACCGCGCTGTTCTGGTCCAACGTCAACCCGTACGGCACCTTCCGCCTCGACAGGGCCCGTCCGCACGCCCAACTCTGCCGTGCAGACGCACGGTAGGTTAGTGGCCTGAAAGCCACGGACTCCAAAGATCTAGCCATGCATCGTGTCGCCGTCCTGGCCGTCCCCGCGGTCAAACCCTTCGACCTGTCCATGCCGTCCGCGCTGCTCGGCGCCGCCGAACTCGACGGACGCCCCGGCTACGAGGTGACGGTGTGCACCGCCACGCCCGGCGTGATCGGCGCCTCCGGCGGCATCGAGGTGGTGGTCCGGCACGGCCTTCAGGCAGTTGCGGCGGCGGACACGGTGATCGTCCCCTCGACCGCCAGCCGGCACGACGCCGAGCCGGCCGCACTGGACGCCTTGCGGGAGGCGGCCGCCGCGGGCAAGCGCGTCACCTCAATCTGCAGCGGTGCTTTCGTCCTTGCCCAGGCCGGGCTCCTCGACGGCCGTGTCGCCACCACCCACTGGGTCCTGGCCGAGGAGATGCAGCGCGCCTTCCCCTCGGTCCGCGTGGACGCCGACCGGCTGTTCGCCGAGGACGAACCGATCATCACCGGTGCGGGCTCGGCCGCCGGAATCGACCTGTGCCTGCACCTGATCAGTTGCGACTACGGTGCGGCCGTGGCCAACGCGGCGGCCCGCGCCGCTGTCGTCACCCCGGTCCGCCACGGCGGGCAGGCGCAGTTCGTACAGACCCCACTCCCGGCCGAAACCGACTCCTCATTGGATGCGGCCCGCATCTGGGCACTGCAGCACCTGGACCAGCCGATCTCCTTGCGCGACCTGGCCGGTCAAGCCAAGGTCAGTGTGCGGACCCTGACCCGCCGTTTCACAGCCGAGACTGGCGTGACCCCATTCCAATGGCTGCTCCAGCAGCGGCTGCTGCGGGCCCACGAGCTACTGGAGACCACCGGTCTCACCGTCGACCAGGTGGCCAGCCGCAGCGGCCTCGGCTCCGGCGAGTCGCTCCGCCAGCACCTGAGCCGCCAGATCGGCATGACCCCAGCCGTCTACCGGGGCGCCTTCCACCGCCCGAGCGTGAAGACTGGTCAGTGACCGCGCGTCTCGGTCCGGATCTGGTGTTTCACAGGTGATCACTCATGAAACACCCGGCCGCCCGTCGGTCCACCTGCGGCGATCATGTTTCATGAGTTGTTGCAAACGGTTGGACCTCTGAAACACCCCCATGAAACACTCCGGGCGTGAACAACGACTTCAAGCGCGTGGAATCAAATGGCTGCCCGATGTCCACCTGCGCAGCCCCGGCGGGCTCCCCGTGCCAGACCGGCAAGGGCGAGGTGGCCGTCCAGTACCACACCGCCCGCTTCCGCCTCGTGCCCCAACTCGCCAAGGCCCTCAGCGTGCCGACCCCCGCCGTACGCAAACCGGGGGCGGAGTGGACCGAGCTGCCCCGGCCGGTGAGCACCGGCACCGAACCGGTCGGACACGTCCGCCTCGGCTACGCACGCGCCTCGACCGCCCGGCAGTCCCTCGACGCACAGCTCGACTCCCTCGCCCGGGCCGGGGTCACCCGCGTCTTCTCGGAGAAGATCTCCACCCGCGCCACGAAGCGGCCCGAGCTGGAGGCCGCCGTGAAACTCGCCGGGGAGATCCGCTCCTCCGGCGTCGCCGTGACCCTCGTCGTCCACGAGCACAAGCGGCTCGGCCGCGGCATCGAACTTGCCATGCTCGCCGAAGAATTGAAGGCCAGCGACGTCGGCCTGGAATTCCTCACCGGGGAACTGAAGGGCTCGCACGACCCCTCCGGCATCGTTTTCACCGTGCTGGCAGCCATGTCCGGCATGGAGCGCGAGTACATCCGCGACCGCACCCTCGAAGGACACGAGAGCGCCCGCAGGCGCGGCAAGACCATCGGAGGCGCCGGCGTCACCGACGAGTCCATGCTGTCCATGGCCCTCCACCTGCGCGAGCAGGAGATGAGCCTGCGCGACATCGCCAAGAAGCTCGTCATCACCACGGGCGCGAAGAAGGGCCGGCATCCCTCACCCGCTACCGTCATGCGGATGCTGCGCGAGCACGACGAGAAGGCCTCCACGGCGGCGAGCGTGTGATCATCCGCTACTTTGCGGCTGCTGTCTGAGCTAGGACACCGGGGCCCCAACGAAGCGCCCGGGGTCGCGGGCCGGGTCGGCTGGCTGGCCGCGTCCAGGTTCACCCTCGTGGCCGACCCCGGCGAGCTGTGGCCGGTCATGGACCGGTGGACCGAGCCTGAACAGTAGGACTGCGGTCCTCCGCAGTTTCACGCCTACGCAGGTCAGCGCACCACCGTGTTCGTCACGCACGAGCATCCGACCAGCGTCCGGGTTGACCGTGCGCAGTGACCAGATTCGGCCAAATATCTCCGGACAGTCATGATTGCGCTACACAAGGAGGTCATTACTGCGCATAGGGAGGGTCTCATGAGCGATCAGGCTGCGGGACGCATGCCGGGCAAGGTCAAGTTGGCCCTGTTCGTGGTGGGGGTCCAAACAGTCTCCAACGCCCTCCTCGGGTTCTTGGCCATGGCCGACAACATGGCGCGGATCGAACACAACCAGGAGATCAGCCCCTGGGTGAACGCCTCGATGTGGCTCTCCTTCGCCGTGGCGGCTGTACTGGTCGTCTGCGTCGTTTTCGCCTGCCTCCGGTTCGAGGTGGCGAGGAACACCATCTTCTTCATGGAGGGCGTGAGCGTACTGGGCGCGTTGGCGACGACGGCTGTCGCAGGGGTGTTCTCGCTTGGTGGTTTGGTGCTTCCTCTTGTGGTCTTCTTCAGTCTGATCAACGCAGAGGCCGCGGAATGGTTCAGCCGCACGATTTTCGGACCCTACGACGAGGAGGAGCCTTACGACGAGGAGCTCTACGACGAGGAGCCGTGACATCAGGCCCAGCTCTCCCGAAGCTACGGCGAGGGGCAAAGTAGCTTCGGGACAACTGGGCCTGGTCGCGGTCGACGACGGAACGCCTGGGACGGCCCCCCGCGATGACCCCCGAGCAGATCCGCCACGCCCGCGACCTGCTCACCCGCCCCGACAACTCGGTGGCCTCCATCGCCCGCCTGCTCGGCGTGTCCCGCTCCACCCTGTACAAGCACGTGCCGGAGCTCTCCGGCGGCCGCCGCGCCGAACTACAGGAGAGCCAGTGAATCCCCGCCCCCTGTCCGCCCTGCTCACCGCCGCCGCCCACGGGAACCAGCATCAGGTCCCCTCCTCTTGCAAGCCCCCAACTCCCCCGACCAAGGACTCCGTGATGACCGCGCACCTCTCCCGCTGACTGCTCTTGACGACGACTCTGCCACTGCTCGCCAGTACGGCTCTCGCCTGCTCCGACCCCACAGCGTCCGACCATGCAGCTCCCGAGAATGAGCCGTCCACCACCCCCCGCGAGACCATGCTTGCGCTGGCCGAACTCGTGCGCGGCCAAGAGCCGGACGGCCCGGTCTGGCACGACTCCGAAACGTTCGGCGCGGTCTGGGGTGTCGGCCCCGACGACGGCCGCTACGGCGTCTACTCACTCGACCTGCAGGAGAACTGGACACGGCTGGACAACGGCGACTACGCGACCACCGAGTCCAAGGAGCACGGCTGGGAGCTGGCTTCGGAGGCGGACCAGGTCGCGTGGGAGGCGGACGGATCACCGACTTCCTGGCCCGCAGACCACGACAGAGGCACCCCACCGATCCCCAACACCTCAGGACAGGGCGACGAGGACACCTCGCCCGTACGGGCGTATCGATCCTACGGCCTCGGTACGAGCAGCGACGGCGGGACCGGACTGGACTTCGAGGGTTTTCAGGGGATCAGCCCGGACGTGGACGAACCACGGGCCCGCTTCGAGGACGAAGAGCACCCGGACCCCCACAAGCAGGTGGTCTACCTGATTGGTCGAGCCCTTATCCTCCCCGTCACGATCGAGGTCCGGGCCGCCACAACCCGGCCTGCGCAACCTCGGCGAGGTGAGCGACACCTCCGGACGGCCCGCTGTCGGTGTGGGCATCGAGGACGCGGAGCTCCGTCCGGAAGGGACGAGACTGGAGCTCCAATTGCTCTTCGATCCAGAGACAGGCACCTTCCTGTCCATGCAGTACGCCGTCATCGAGCCAGCGCCTGAGGACACCGACTGGTTGGAGCCCGGGGAAGTCTGGGCCTTCTGGCGGTACGAGGAGCTCGGATACACCGACGACTGGCCGCTGTGAGCCCCGGCCGGGGGGCGAACCAAGTACGCCGGAAAGGGGCAATGGCCTGGCGTTCTCACAGGTCAGGAGGTAGACCAATCCGCCTGTGTGGAGTGGTCTAGCAGACCGGCGTGGTTTGCCCCGGTAGCGCCTGGTTCCGGGCTCCGGTAACTGCTCTTATCAGCGTGACCCGAGGCGCCCTCGGGCTTCGCTGGAAGACTCCGTTGCCCCTTTCCGGTGTACTTGGTTCGCCCCCTACTCGGTGTCGGCGGGGGACTCGTACCCCGGCGGCGGGTCGATCGGCTTGCCCTCGGCGTCGATGACCTCGGTGTCGATGCACCACTGCGTCAGCGCGGCGACCAGGCCCTCATTGTCGGTCTGGTCGGCCACCGCCTCGCGGGCCTCGGGCAGCGCCGTGTTCAGGAGCACCTGGGCCGACCAGGCGTAGCTGTCGCCGAGGGCCAGCAAGGTCTCCGTCAGGCCGTCGCCGTCCACGTCGGGCTCGGCCTCCTCCCAGCTCCCCTCGGCTATCTCGTAGGAATGATCGGACAGGTGGCCGTGAACGCACGCCAAGACGGTGTCGATCTCCTGCTGCTGCAGCTCCTCTCGCGAGGGGCCGGCGGGAGAGGGGGAGGGCGACTGTGCGGTCTCGGGTTCGGGTGCGGGGGCCTGCTGTGCGCCGCAGGCGGCCAGTACGACCGTCAGGGCCAGGGCCGCCGCGGGGGTGCGAAGGGGGCGTGCGGTCATGGGGGGTCTATTCCCGCGCCGACGCCCGCCACCCACACAGGGACTCGCGCGGCGCGTCTTCGCGCGGACTCCTCATGGGGGGCGAACAAGGTAAGCCCGAAAGGGGCAACGGCCGCAGGCCTTAGCGCAGGCGGGTGTAGCAGCGCGGGCAGGCCGGGGCCGTCACCGCGGCGGGGGCCTTCCAGGTGAGGCGGCAGTACCAGCGGCGGCACCGGTGGAGCTCGGTAGCGGGGGCGTAGTCGTCGGTGGACAGCGGCGCGGTGTGCCCGCAGGCCGGGCAGACCCATTCGTGCGGGGTGGTCTTGGTGCCGTGGGCGCGGGTCACCGACAGGACATGGTTCTCCCGAAGCCCCGGCAACAGGACAAGTAACCGACGAGTAGCTTCGAGTCCGGTTCGAGGTCTCGGATCAGGGGAGCCCGCCGGTTAGCCGTTCCGGCTGGAGCGGCTGGCCTCGTGCTGCTTGAGTGAGTACATGGACACCACCCCCGATTCCGGTTACGACCCCGCCGTGGTCGCCCACGCCGAACACGTCCTTGGCCTGCTTGGTGGCCCGGCGCCTCCCCCAGGGGCACCCCCGCGCTTCTCCATGCGTGAGGAGCCACCGCCCCCTACCCCCTCCCTAGTGGGAAGAGCACTGGACGGCCTGCTGGACGCACTCACGGGACTGGGGGGTTCAAAGCAGCCATCGGAGCAGACATCGGAGCAGCCATCGGAGCGCAGGCGAACGCTACAGAGACAGAGCCGCCTGCGAGGCCGGATGGAACTCACTCGCAGTCTGGACGCCTACCAGAGCGCCCCGACCGAGGACCACCACCTGCTCCTGCTGGAGACGATCTCCACGAGCTTGGACACCTACCTGCGAATCCAGGAGCAGACCGCCCGAGAACAACAAGTTCAGGCTCGCCAGTCCCACCGGTCCGCCGTGGTGGCTCAGCGCATCGCGACGGCCAGCATGATCTTCGGAGCGGCAGGGTGGATCGTGGCCCTGATCCAACTGCTGCTCAGCCTGTAGCCGCTCCACGCAACGAAACCGGACCGAACCAACCGTGAGTGATCCGAGTCATATTCAGTGTTCAATCTGTCACGACACGGAGGAGATGCCCATGCCCCACACAACACCCGGCCCCGGTGCGCGAGCGCTGGCGCTGGCCTCGGCGGCGACCGCGACCACGCTGGCACTGACGGGCTGCGGCCTCTTCCCCGGTTCCGACGAGGGGGACGACCCGGGAGCGCAGGAGAGCCCTCCCCAGGAGGCGGCTGCCGGAGATCCCCGGGCCGAACCCGGGGAAACCAACTTCCCCTACGTACGCGAGGGGCTCATCGCGCACAGCGAGGGCGAGGGGACCGAGCGGCGGTTCGCCGTCACCGGACTGGAACGCACGGACGAATACATCGTCATGTACTACGAGAGGACCTACCTCAACGAAGTCAACGTCGCCGATTCCAGCCTGCCGCCGCTCCTGATCGACCCCGTCACCGGGCGGACCGTCTACCCCTTCGTGGACGAGGACGGCATTCCCTACGGCTCCGTGGGGCCCAGGGGCGACGGCCTGTTCCCGGCCATGGTCGGCGTCATCAACAAGCAGCGGGTCTACTTTCCCCGCTTCGACGACGAGGTGAGCCAGGTGACGCTGGTCGGCACCGGGCACGGAGCGATGACGGGCCTGCCGATCGTGGACGTGGAAGAGGAGCGGCCGACCCCGGAGAACCCCAACGGAGCCGACCCGAACCCCGACGTGGAAGAGGGCGACACGCTCGAGTTCGAGGTCCGCCGACCCGACAACGGCGTGGTCGAGATCGCCGGGGGCCTGGAGAGCTTCGTCGACGCCGGAGACACCTCCACCACCCGTGACAGCGACACCGAGACGGTCGCGCTCAGCACCGACGTGATGTTTGAGTTCGACTCCGCCGAGCTCACCGCCCAGGCCGAGGAGGTCGTCCGCCAGGCCGCCGCCGCACTCATACGCAACATCGACCCTGAGAAGACCGAGGTCTCCGTGGTCGGCCACACCGACGGGCAGGGCGCCGACGACTACAACCAGACCTTGTCCGAGGAGCGCGCTGAGTCCGTCCGCGCGGTGCTGGAAGCCGAGGTCGGCGACGGCTACACCTTCTCGGTCGAGGGCAGGGGAGCCAGTGAGCCCGTCGCGCAGGAGGGCGGTGCCGACGACGAGGAGGCCCGCGCACGCAACCGGCGCGTGGAGTTCTCCTACTCCTTCGACGAAGCGGTGGACAACCGGCCTCCCGAGCGGGACGAGAGCCTCCTGCCGGGCAGCTCCCGCAACGTCTACCCGCCCGCCGACTTCCAGGAGGACCCCACCGCCGAGACCGTGGCGACCGCCACGGACGGGGACGTTCGGCTGGACGTGCACTCGCTGGTTCGCGACGGCGCCTACGTGGTCGGCACTGTCTCCCTGACCAACATCGGGGAGCGGCCGGTCTCACCTGACCTGGACGGGGACGTGCCGGGAGCGCCGGACAACTTCACCGAGGGCTCCCTGGGCGGTTTCCAGCTGGTCGAGCCCGACAGCGACGTCGCGCGCTACGTGAGCCTCATCGACCTGGGCGAGTTCGAGGGCGAGGAGATGGTCGGCGGGTTCACCGAGGACATCGAGCAGATGCATCCGGGCAACGCCTACCAGCTCATCGCGGTGTTCCCCGCTCCGCCGGTCGGGACGGACCAGGTGACGTTGCGCGCCGGGGCGTTCGGTGACATCCCGGACGTGCCGATCAGCTGACCGGCGGAGTCAATGAGCCTTTGCCAACCTGGGTCAGCTTGCGATCATCAGCGCCTGGATGGCCTTCACGAGGGTGGTGGCGCGGCTGGGGCTGGAGCGGATCTTGCGGAGGATCTTTCAGTTCTTGATCTCGGCGTTGGCCCGCTCGCCGGGGCCGCGCTGGCGGACGTGGGTGGTGTTGACGTCCTTCTGCGCGCGGGAGAGCTTGCGCCGGCGGCCGGTGTCGGGGTCGATCCGACGACGTCGCTGCGGGACCCGGACAGCGGGTCCGCCGTCTTGGTAGGCGGTGTCGGCCAGGGTCGTGATCTCGGCGTGGTTGAGCGCGTCGATGATGCCGTGCTCGCGGGCGGTGCCCATGTCGTGCCGGACCCCGGGCAGCGGCGGGGAGATCCAGACCAGCCGACCGACCGACCGGGTCGGCGATGACCTGCACGTTGAGCCCGTAGTACCTGTGCTTGCCGGAGTAGTAGGGCCGATCGTGGCCGCCGACCATGCCGACCCGATCGATCCGCAGCAGCGTGCCGTCGAGGATGACGTAGGCCTTCCCTGCCGCGACCTCGATCGCCTGCGCGAGGGTGGGCGCCATCGCCGCGAGCAGGTCCAGGGCCTGGCGCAGGTAGCGGTACACCGTGGAGGTGCCGATCCCGAATCCGCCCGCGAGATCGGCGTAGGTCTGGCCCTTGCGCAGGTGCGCCACGACCAGCAGGGCTTGCCCGCCGGGGTCCAAGCGCCACCACCGGGTCCCGAGCGTCGTGCGGCGGGCGCGCAGCGCGTCGGTGAGCATGATCAGCGCACGAGTGGACACGGTCATCCCGAGGGGCAAGACAGCACTTCGAAGCTCCTGGTCAGGCGAGTTGATCTAGGCAATCGCCCCTCTACCAGGAGCTTCACCCATACGTGGGCACGACACGCCGCACAACCGTCACACCAGCTGACCAGGTTGGCGAAGGCTCGTTAACGCACGCTCCGTGCAACACCCGGATGCCAGCCTTGACTTATATAAGCCAAGGCTGGTTTAGTTCTCGCTGTGCACGCGTTCGACATCCTCGGCGACCCGGTGCGCCGGCGCATTCTGGAGCTGCTCGCTGACGGCGAGCGGACCTCTGGCGCGATCACGGACGTGATCCGGGCCGAGTTCGGGCTCTCCCAACCAGCTGTCTCGCAACATCTGCGCGTGCTGCGTGACAGCGGGTTCGCGTCGGTGCGGGCTGCGGGCGCTCGCCGGTTCTACGCCGTCGAGTCCGCGCCGCTGAGCGAGGTTGACGCGTGGTTGGACCGGTTTCGCCGGTTGTGGGATCAGCGCCTCGACGCTCTGGGAACCGAACTGGCCCGGGGCAGGCGTGCAGTTCGGAGTCCGACTGGTGAAAAACTCACCCAACCGGCCAAGTTCAGCACTGATGCAGACAAGACCGATTCATCAGCGAAGGGGACATGACGATGAAGGATGTACTCGACGAACTGGCCGCCGTCCGCCGGAAAATGGGCACGGCGACCCTGCCCGCCGGTGAGGCCTACACCATGGAGCTGAGGCGTCGCTACGACGCGCACCTCGACGACGTGTGGGACGCCATCACCAGCCCCGAGCGACTGAGCCGCTGGATGAAGCCGGTCACCGGCGACCTGCACCTCGGCGGGGCATTCGAGCTGGACGGCGGCGAGCATGGTGAGATCCTCCGTTGCGAGCCGCCGCGCCTGCTGCGGGTGTCCTGGATGTTCGGGCCCGGGGCCGACGAGTGGCCAGGCACGAGCGAGGTCGAGGTGCGCCTGTCTCCTGGCTCGGCCGGGGACACAGAGTTCGAGCTGGTCCACGCCGCGGCCGTCGGAGAGCCCATGTTTCCCACCTATGGCCCCGGTGCTGGCGGCGTCGGCTGGGACCTGCGCCTCCTCACCCTCGCCAGGTTCCTGGGCGACGGCGAGGTTCTTGACCACGAGGAGTTCCGGGCATCGCCCGCCGGACACGAGTTCAGCCGGCGCAGCGCCGCCGCCTGGGGCGAGGCCCACCTGGCCGGCGGCGGCGAACCGGACCAGGTCGCGGCCGCGGTCGAGGCCACTACCACGTTCTACCTGCCCACCGGGGACGCGACGGACCGGGCTAGCGGGTCAACGCTGAGCTGAAGAACTGGCGGATCCTTCGCAAGATCCGCTCCTGTCCCCGCCGCACCTCCGAGCTTGTTGCCGCAGTCCAGACCCTCAGATCACCAGCGCCCGATCAGGTTGGCAAAGGCTCAGTGCCGCTGTGAACTCCCGCAGGCGCGAGCGCTGACTCAGAGCATCGCCGTTTGCAGACCGGTGACCTTCGGCGACGTCTTCCCAGAACGGGTTATTCCATGTAAGCCACAGCCATCAGCGCGAATCGTGGCTAGCCGCCCGCTCCCTGTCTCCCACTCGCGCGAAATCACGGCACCACGACCGGTCAAGAACCGGAGCGCCGCCGCAGGGCGCTTCCAGGCCTCGGTTCTCGGCTTCGTTGTCGAAGGCGGCGTGGGGTGCCCCGTCACTCAAGGGCACTCCCTGAAGAGGGTGCTTACCCATTCCTGGGATGTGGTGGTCGCCTGCCCGAGGTGTTCCGCGGAGTGTAGGCTCGCCACGCGTCCGCGGATCGTCCTTGCGCCGGAGCGGCTGGCGCGTCCGCGCCATAGGTTCCGCTTGGCGGATCAGCCTCAGGACCGTCCGCTCAGGTTGGGTGAGTATCCCGGGCTGGAGTCTACTGCGCACCGGTTCTTGCGCCTGCGACATGAGCACTCCGAGCGTGCGGACAAGGCGGTTTTCACTGCTCTGCCAGCGGTGCGAGAATGCCTGGAATTGGGTACTGCGGGATGGACCCCTCACGCTTCGCTTCCCCGAGATCGTGGTGCTGGCCGAGATGATCTGTTCCCCGTGCTGGGTGCAATCGACCAGCCGACCGTTCACCACGCGCAGGACCTATCGTCCACGACCGGATCAGCGTGACCTCCTCCTCGAAGTCGAGCGGCGCATCGGCCATCCCCGACCGGACGTCTCCTCCACCAACGCCAGCTCCGTTTCTTCCTGGCTGAGGCGAGTCGGGTCCAAGTCGGGTAGCGAAAAGGAGTGAATAGATTGGCGGATTCTCGCCATGGCCGCAACAGGATAGACGACCGCTACTGACCAAGAACATCTCTCGGATCAAGCCGAATGACGCCGGACACACCATTTACCAGCCGTCCTCGAACTTTAAAGAGACGGCATACTCACGAACTTCCTTGAGGATGCAGGAGCGCCGAAGCGCAGACGTTGCGGACCCCAAGGAAGCAAATTAGCCACGCATGTCTGGTTCTGCTGCGGTGAGGGACCAGTTCTCCGCAGTGCTCTGCATATGCCCAGGGAAAGGCTTGCTCAGAGCACGAAGATTCTGCCGTCGGGGCTCTATCCCGTCACGAGGCCAGTGAGCCAAAGACCGCTGCAGGCCCCATTCAGCTTGCGTGTGTCCGCAAGATCCGATTTGCTGCGTCCGCAGCAAGTTCCCCTTGCCAATAGGGTTCCCTCTCGTTGGTTTCCACAGATCACATTGCTGATCTTCTGCTCATTTCCTGCGAATCAGAACGCGCTCCATGGAACTCCCGACACGAAGGGAGTTGTCATGGTGCACGACCAAGAGCGGCCCTTTGAGGTGCTGCGTCGCTCGGTGGAACTGATCACCTGCAGCCCGGGCCAGCCGACACTGCCGACCTCGGACCTGGACGAGGTCGACGCCCAGCGGGTGAGCGCCACCCAGGCCATCGAGCTGTTGCGTCGCGCCCCCAGGAAGTCACCGACGCCCTCTGGCACCGCCTCTTCGCCTGTTCCCGGGCGGGCGAGGCGACCTGGACGGTGGTCGCCACCGGGGCGATGCTGCCGCGCATGGTGGTGGCCTGTTCCCGGTACGCGCGCGTATCCTCCCAGCACATCCCCGACGTGGAAGCCGAGATGCTGACCGGATTCTCAGGCCACGGTGCTCGGTTGTCTCTTCTCGAAATCTACGGGTGTCAGCCAGCCGATCGCTGAGTGCCGCCGCCCACCGCGGCGACGCACCGCACCCCCAGTGACCGAACGTGATCGCTCCGGGCGCCGCCCGCGCGCTCTCACCGGTGCTGTGCGGGGCTTACCGGCGGCCAGAACCAGGATCAACAGGCAGAAACCACGCAGAGAAGGTAGACCACTCCGACTGGGCGGATCGGTCTACCTTCTGACCAACGAAGACATCGCGGTGGTGTGGTGTCGGCGCCCACCGGGCGGCTTCGCCCTGCTCCCGACCCGGAAGCGACCGAGTGTCACGAGAAGCGGATCGGGAGCGCGGTCAACGCCAAGCGTTGGATTTCCCGCCAGAACTACCGAGACCCCCTCACGCCCCGTTCAGGAGCGCGCGGCCCCGGTGAGGGTGCAGTCCGGCTGTGCCAGGTCCAGTTCGGACCCGGCGGTCAGGCAGTTCGTGATCATGTGGACCTGCTGGCCGTAGGCGCGGCCCTGCTCGAAGGCGAGGTCGCCGTCCCCGTCCACCTCGCAGGGGTTGTTGTCGGTGCACTCCCCGCCGTCCCGGTTGTGGGTGTTGTGGACCCCCACCACCGTGGAGCCGTCGGAGGCCAGCAGCGCAGAACCGGACATGCCCGGCTGGACACCGCAGGCCTCGTCCGAGGCGTAGCGGATCGCGTCGTCCTGCTCGTAGCCGCCCTCGCGCAGGTGCGGGACCACGGCTTCGGCGGAGCACTCCAGGCGGGTGTAGGGGACGAGCATGGTGAGCGGTTCGCCCGCGCGCACGGGCTCGGAGGCCAGTTCGAGGACCTTGGCCCCCTCCGACTCCAGCTGCCCGTAGGTCGTGTCCAGGCGGTAGAGCGCCACGTCGGTACCGGTCATCGTCGCGTACACCAGGCGTTCCAGCCCGGCGGTGGCCCGGGGGTAGCCCTGGGGGCCGCCGACGTGCACCTCGCCGTCGGCCGGGCGGTCGACCAGTGCGCTTCCCGGGGCGGGACGCTCCTCCTGCACGCAGTGGCCGTTGGTCAGCAGGAGCGCGGGGTCCTCCGGGCGCGAGGACGCGGTGCGCACCACCGACCCCGCGCAGCTGCCCAGGCGCGCAGCCCCCTCCACGTCCGGGATCTCGTCGTCGGCAGGCACGTCGGTGCCGTCGATGATGCCCTCGATCCACTCGGTGTGCAGGGAGGCGTCAGTGAACCAGACCGGCGCGTCGTTCCCGCTCGGACCGCTGACCACGCCGGCCACGGCCCACTCCCCGTCCTCGTGGACCAGCGCGGGCCCGCCCGAGTCCATGTTGGCCGCGTTGACGCTGCCGTCGCGGCTGCCGATGCACAGCTCGTCGGTGGGGCCCGAGGACCCGCACGCGGAGACCGGCTGGACCACGGTGTCGGCCTCGTGCAACCGTTCGGGGTAGCACGCTGGGTCGTCGCTGTCGTCGCAGGTCATGCCCCAGCCCAGGAGCCGGACTGGTGAGCCCTCCGCCGGGGTGCTGCGGGCGATTCGCACGGGTTCGGCCTCGACCGGGTCCGCCAGGTGCATCAGGGCGAGGTCCCTGCCCCAGAAGCCGCCCTCGTCGTTGCTGGTCGCCAGCCGGTAGTAGTGGTCGACCTCGGCCACCTCGCCGCCGGACGCGGTGTCCAGCGACCCGATCCGGACCTTCCAGCCCTGAGGGACCCCCACCTTCGCGTTGGTCGGGTTCTTGCCGGCGCAGTGGCTGGCGGTCAGCACCCACTGGGGGGCCAGGAGCAGGACGCCGCAGCCGTGGCCGTCCTCGCGCGGGGGCGCGGGGTAGGAGGGCTGGAACGAACCCATGAAGGAGTAGGTACTGGTGGACTCGGTACCGCCCACGATCGCCTGCGCCGGGACTGCGGAGAACAGGGGTACGGCGAGCGCGCACGCGGCACCGAGCAGGAGGAGTTGTCTATGCATGTGCCGGAACCTACTCGGGCCTGTGTTGCGCAAATGTGTGGTGCCGCGCCGCAGCGGAGGCGTCCGCCGGCGCGCCCTCCGTCCACCGCCCTGAACGGTGCGGCCGGGGGGACGTCTCAGGCGCGCGCCGCCGTGGCCCGCAGGCCGGCGAGCACCACCCCGACGATGCGCTCCGCGTCCGCGCGGGAGAACGTGCGCATGCCTCGGTTGACGATGAGGTGCACCGGGCCGGAGAGCATCTCCCCGAGGAAGGCGCTGTCGACCGGGAGGTGCGGAGAAGGCCAGGACGGGGCGCATGGATACCGGTACTCGCGCCGCCTACGCGCGCGTTCCCGTGGCGCTGTGGCTGTGCTGCCTGCTCTTGGTGCGCTGAGCCTGGGGTGTGAGGAACATCGGAGCAGGATCGTGCGCTAAGCGCTCTTCGCTCAGGTCAACGAGGCGTGTCCTCCTCGCCGTGGCGGCATCGCAGGATTGACCGCAGACAACCCGACAATACGAACGGCAGTTGCTACTGGTACGGGGTGGACGTCCACTACAACTTCGCCGAGTTCACCCCGACAGACCCCGGCGAACTGCTGTTCGGCGCCCAGCCGAAGCGGGCCCCGGCCAGGGGGAGTTCCGCGCAGAGGTCGAGGCGATCCTGGGGGTCGAGGAGGTTTACTACAGGATTTAGCGGTAGCGGCGATCCGAAGCTGACAGCATGGGCTCACCGAACGTGAAGGAGGGGCCGTGCCACGTCCGAAGATCCACCTGACCTGCTGCCTGTGCGGTAAGACCATTGCCCAGCGCGGTTCCGCCTACTCCCTGGATGCGGAGTGGCAGCGCCGCCACCCCGACATGGTCGGCACCCTGGCCTGCCGGTGCGCTCTCCGTGAGGAATGGACGTGCGAGGGCACTCCTGGGCGCTACGTCGCCGGGCACATCCCGGTCCCCAGGTCCGAAGCTCCCCCGTGCATGGACTCCTTAAGCCACATCGGGCAGGAGCACACGCCCGTATCCGCCGTGGTCACCCACCCCCTGGCCGCCCTGAACCAGGGCGCCGAGGAGTACCTGCGCCACACCGCCCGCCGCCGCGGAATCGACGCCGACGTCGCCCGACAACTCCAGCGGGTGCTCGCCGAGTGGGATGCCCGGCCGCCTCGCACAAACGACCGGTTGTGAGAGTTCAGCGAGACGTTCGCTGCGTGTCCCGTTTCCGCAGGTGAGTATTCGCAGAAGTCCTCTCGAAACCGACGTGTTGTGCGAGGGGGTTCTGGGAGACTCCCGTCATGGACCTGACGCCCGACCAGGCCGCGCGAGCGTTCGAAGGCCACGACTGCCCCAACTGCTCCGCGCCCGCCGGGACCCCGTGCCGCACCCGGGGCGGCAAGACGGCCGCGAAGTACCACACTCCCCGGTTCGTCCTGGTTCCCGCTCTGCGCGAGGAACTGGACGTCGCCGTCCCCGCGGGCCGCGGGCCCGGCCGGGCCTGGACGCAGGGACCCGCGCTCGCGGTGGTCCCGGCGCCGTCCACCGCGGCGGCCGTGCGCATCGGGTACGCCCGCACCTCGACCGCCCGCCAGGAGCTGGCCGGCCAGCTCGGTGCCCTGCATCGCGCGCAGTGCCACAAGGTGTTCTCCGAGCAGATCAGCACCCGCGTCAAGGTGCGGCCCGAACTCGCCAAGGCACTCACACTGGCCCACGAGTTCAAGGAGGCCGCCCCCACACGTCGGTCATCCTCACCGTTCACAAGCTCAAGCGACTGGCGCGCAAGGCCGCCGAGCTGATGTCGCTCTCCGCCGGCCTCCAGGCCGGCGGCATCCAGCTCGAACTCCTCACCGGGCCGCTCACCGGCATCTACGATCCCAACGGCATGGGCGCGATGTTCTTCGCCGTGCTCGCCGTGGCGGGCCAGATCGAACGCAACTACATCCGGGAGAAGACCCTCGAAGGGCAGGTCATCGCCGTCGCGAAGGGCAACCACGGCGGACGGCCCAAGGTCATCGACGAGGACATGCTCACCTTCGCCCTCGCCCTCGCCCTGAAGGACAAGGGTGTTCCCGTCCCCGAGATCGCTAGGAAGCTCACCATCAAGGTCGGCAAGAACGCGGGCAGATCCCCCTCGGTCGCCTCGCTCTACCGCGCCCTGGCCGAAGCCGAAGCCTTGGACGAGGACCTGCCGCCCAGGCCCAAGCCTGCCCGCATTCGGGTGCCCGGCGAGTAGGTCTTCCCGCCGGTTCGCACCCGTTGACCATGGAGGCGCTGGTCAGTGCGCGCCGAGGCAGTTCGGGTCGTGGCAGGCGCCCAGGGCCGTGGACCGGTCCTGGGGCGGGGTGTCCTGCCATCCGGAGCGGATCGCCTGGAGACGGTCCACATCCTCGGCCAGGTCCGGCATCCCTTCGCGCAGGTGGTCCGCCCAGGCCGCGGTCAGAGCCCGGCCGTTGGCGTACAGCCGCCAACCCTCCCACCTGGTCAACACGGGACACAGGCAAGCAGTCAGGCCCCATGGGCAAGGCCGTCCGGTGAACCAGGGTGCCCGGTATGCCCACCGTATGAGGGGCGCGGTCAGACCTGCGCCTGGCCTCCGTCGACGAACCAGTCGACGCCGTTGACGAAGCTGGAAGCGTCCGAGGCCAGGAACGTCGCCACGGCGGCGATCTCATCCGGGCGGCCGATCCTGCCGAGCGGCACCTCCGAGGCGAGCTGGTGGTCGGGGCCTACGGCGCCGACCAGGCCCGGGGTCTCGGTCGGGCCGGGGCTCAGCACGTTCACCCGGAACTTCCGTTCCTGCGCGCTGAGCGCCCAGCTGCGCACCAGGTTGCGCACCGCCGCCTTCGATGCGCCGTAGATTTCCAGGCTCGGTCCGGGGCGGAGGGCGCTGGTCGATCCTGTCACTACGATCGAGGCGCCGTTCGACAGCAGGGGCAGCGCCTTTTGCACGGTGAAGACCGTGCCCTTCACGTTCGTGCCGAAGGTGGCGTCGATGGCTTCCTCTGTGATCTCACCGAGACGCTGAGGGACAGCGCTGCCGGCGTTGGCGACAAGCACGTCGATGCGGCCCGCCTCCTCGCGCACGACCGAGTAAAGGTCATCGAGGTCCGTCTGTACCGAAACGTCGGTCCTCACACCGATGGCCGCCGGCCCGATCTCAGCGACGGCCGCGTCGAGCGGCTCCTGACGGCGACCGGCCAGGAACACCCGTGCCCCCTCCGCAGCGAACCGCCTGGCGATGGCAAGCCCAATGCCGCTGTTGGCTCCGGTGACCACCGCTACCTTGCCTGCGAGTACTTCCGTCATAACGCGCCCACTCCTCAGTTCTTGACTCGTTCGTCCATAACGCTAGCCGTTACGGACGAACGAGTCAAGAACGGGTAGGCTGTCCCCATGGCACGACCTAGGAAGTTCGACGAGCAGCAGGTACTGGACACTGCCCGGGAGCGGTTCTGGTCGGGTGGGTACGCCGCCACGCGAATGGAAGACATTGCCGAGGCAACGGGGCTCGGCAAAGGCAGCCTGTACGGCGCGTTCGGCGGAAAGCAGGCACTGTTCCACCGCGTGTTCGACGATTACTGCGGCTCCGTCGTCGATGCTGTGAGCCGGCAGCTGCGCGGCAACGACGCGGACGCCTACGCGCGGCTGTCCGCCCACGTGTACGCGGTGGCGGCGGCGACTGCCGCAGACACCGCCCACCGCGGATGCCTGCTGGCCAAGGGCGCCGCCGAGCTAGCCGAACACGACGAGACGGTGGCCAAGCGGGCGCGCGCGGCCATCGAGGCGCTGCAAGCGCTACTGGAGGGCGACATCGCAGCCTGTCAGCGCAATGGCGATATTGCCACGGACGCGGATCCGGGAAAGCTGGCTGCGCTAGTGCTCGCCGTACTGCGCGGCATTGAAGCGCTGGGCAAGGCCGGAGCGAGCGAGGAGACGCTGACCGATATAGCCGGGACAGCCCTTGCTGTACTGCCCCGCCCCGCTCACTGAGCTTCTTCAGTCTGGCCACCGATCGGGGATGGCCGAGGGTGCGTGACAGGAGGGACCCCGGGTTGGTGGTGGAGATGTCTGACGTCGCAACCAAGCAGTTCGGGAACCTCGTTGATCATCTGTCCTGCCGCACTCGACGTGTGTCATGCGCTCACCGGGTAGGGCACCTCGTCTTCCAGGTGGAGCCGGTGTTGGCGGTGCGGATCCTTTACGTTGGTGACCAGCTGCACGGCCTGGGTCCCGGAGAGCGAACCGGCTCGGGGTGTAGAGCAGGTCGAAACCCGAGTGGGGCGGGCGCTCCCGGAGGCGTGTGAGCCGTAGGCCAGCGCGTACCCCTTCTCCGTTCTCCACCTCTACCAGCCGTGAACCGCAGCCCACCCACGCCATCGAGGACTTGACGCTGTAGTAACCAAAACCGCGCGGGACCACCAGAGCGAACCGGACGGCTTCGCCCTGCTCCCGACCCGGAAGTGACCGAGTGTCACGAGAAGCGGGTCGGGAGCGCGGTCGACGCCAAGCGGTGGATTTTCCGCCAGAACTACCGGGACCCCGAGGAGGCTCAGGTCGTGATCTTGGCGATGGAGGCGAACACAGAGGCGCTGGCGGAGGATGCGGAACCGGCATTGCGGGAGATCGCCTTGAACGGCATGGGCGATACGGATACGACAGCGGGTGCGATGATCCCGTGGTGCCAGGAGAACACCGAAGCGATCAACCCAACATCGCCGTGGTGAGGTGGACCGTCTCGATCGCTCGATGCTCCTCGCACCCCGTTGCGAACTGGTGCTACCCGGCCATCGTCCAGGAAAGGGACATGTAGGAAGGGAGAGCCTGACGACGGGAGCAGCTATTGGCCACATGCGGTAGCAAGGGCCCTGCGGATTCGTACAGGCTCGTACGTGGGCGCTGCGAGCGAGAGTACGACCAGGGCGGTACGGCCGAGATGGGTGGCGAGGGCCTCGGAAGCGGCACTCGCGTCACGCGCCCTCACCTTCTCGGCGATCGTGCGGTGCTGCGCGCTCGTTTCCGCCTGCCACTCGATGGGGTTCCATGAGACGAAGGCCAGACGGTAGCGGGTGGCATGCCAGGCCCAGGACGGTCCGTACACGGAAATCGGCGCGGTCGGCCACGCCGATGCTGGGCGGGCCCTGGCTCATCGCGTGGCCGACATCATCGGCGCCTGGGCACCACAGCGGCATGTCAAGCCCACCTACACCGTGTACCGCACCAAGGCTCAAACACCCGCCCCCGGGCCAGGGGTGTTCGTGCTGGAGCGGGGATCGGTCCAGGTGGTCCTGTCTTGGGGCGTGTAGACGCGCTCTGCCTGTGAAGGGAACCCGCATGTCCGCCTAGTGGATCGGTTCCCGATCGAGCCGCTTGGCCCAGACGATGAGGACTGCATCGGTGCAGGCCCCGGCGCTTAGCGTGTCACCTCTTGGCTGACGAGGAGCCCGCTTACGTTTGTGCGGTGCACCTATCACAGCGAGTAATCACTCCGAGCGTGCTGATCGTCCTGGCCACGGCCGTAGCTACCGCCCTGTCTCTGATGGCGCCGGCCCACGCCCAGACCGATCCTGCATCCGCGGCCCAGTCGGTCCCCTCCACCGCCCGCCACACCTCCACCGGCGAGACCGAGGCCCAGGGCGACCTCGTCTGCAGGTTCAACACATTGGCCGACCGGATTCACCGATCCGCAGGCCAGGCTTCCGGCCACGCCTGGTGGGAGAACATCGACTGCGACACCAACCAGGCCGTGGTGACCGCGCGACTCCAGCAGAACGTAGGCGGATCCTGGGAGTATGCGGGCTCGACCGGAAAGAAGACCGTCTACTCCGGCGGAGGGTCGGCCAACCGCGCCGTGGCCCGGGCCAACTGCAACACCAGTACACAGACACAGTGGCGTACCGTCGTCGACGTCGACCTGGTGGGCATCATCGACGACCCCTTCCGCAGGTACATCGAAACGGAACGTCCGATCGCCTGCCGGAGCTGACGATGAGGAGTCTCCATGGCCAGCGCAACCCTGTTCTGCGCGCTGCACGGCACCCTGGATTTCCACCCCTGGTACGACCCTGCCGCCGCTGATGCCGACCCCTACATCCTGTTCCACTCGCGGGCCCAGACCTACCGGTGGCTGGCATCTCCTGACGACGGGCGGCCTGGATCGGGGCTGTGGGGTATGAACGACGCGGGATTGGACTCCCCCACCGAGGGAAGTCGGCGGCTGTGGTTCCAGGCCTCTCACCAAGAACCCGCTGTGCCGCGCCGGGCGGTGCCCGCCCAGCAGATGCTGGACTGCGCCGGAGCGGTGGCCGACCGCATGGGCCGGCTCGATCTGGAGGCCGCCCAAGTGCTCGTTCCGCTACAGGACCTGCCCGTCGGCCCCACCGAAGGCGCCTACGGTGACATCGTGGGCGCGCTCGCGTGGTTCGCCGAGCTGCCCGCTCAGGCTGGCACCGCCGTGGTGGTGAGCCTGGACTCGGGCACCAGCACGGCGGCTGCTGACGCCGCAGCGGCGATGGAGGACCGGCTGCGCGCGATCCGCCAGAAGGTCTTCAGCGGCATCACTGCCGTACCCGGGCAGGACGCGGCCCGCGGACTGTCTCCCGTGGTCCCCGACTTCCAGGAAGCAGAGGTACCAGGTCACCGCGCGACCTTCGAGGGGCGCCTGGCGGAGTGGTCGTATGAAGCCATCGGATGGCTGATGACCTTCGTCTGTGAGGCCGCGATCGAGCAGGGCGTGCGCGCTCCGGTGGTGGCCACCGTCCGCCTGAACTAACCCCTCGGTCTGCCAACGCCCACGTAGAGTCCGCCGCGGCCGTTGGGAGCGCTGTCCCTCAGCGCTCCCAACGGCCGCGCCAATCTCAGTGGACCGGCCACAGAACCGGACGTGGTGGGCGAGAACGAACTGGTCGGTGGAGCCGCGCACTTTCCGCAGCGCGTACCAACCCATGATGACGAGGATGACGAAGTAGCCCAGAACGCTGGCCAGGGTCATGGCTGCCCCACTCCCCCCTGCTACGCCGTGCGGTGGCCAGGCCCGCGACCGGCGCGGCAATCATCAGCGCCCACAGCAGCCAGGCGGTGAGACTGACGCCACCGAGGGCGGCGAGAATACCCCGGTACATCGTCGGGACGCTAACGAGGAGCGCCAGTCGTGGTCGATCCTGACACTGATACCGGCCACCCGCCGCACCACCGGTGGCCGAACCGACGCCCTCGGAGCCCTCTTCCTCGCCACGGCTCTGGTGCTGCTCCTCCTACCGGCCACCCAGGGCCACGCATGGTGCTGGACCGCACCGAGCACGATCGCCTGCTTCGCCGGTGCCGCCGTCATGGCCGCTGTCTGGGCGCTGATCGAACGACGGGTACCGGAACCGCTGGTCGACATGCGGATGTTCGTCCACCGTCCGGTACTCGTCGCCAACCCGCCGGGCTCCTAATCGGCTACGGCACGTTCGCGCTCGTCATCGGAGTGTCGCGCCTGGTGCAGACGCCGCCGGAGGTCGCGCATGCCGTCCACCGACAGCGGGAACAGGGCCGCGCGCCACTCCGGTTCGCCGTGGCGCAGCGCGAGTTCGTACATGTGTGAGTAGGACACCACCGCGGCGATGCCCGCGAGCAGCAGCACGGCCGCGATGGTGACCCATCGTGACCAGCGGGAGGACTCCATCCCGATCACCCTTTCCCGGTGACCGAGGGGCCTTCACGGGGCCGGAAGCGCCCTACCGGGCGGGGTGGGAGACGGGCGTCTCCCACTCCGCGCTGGGAGGTTTCTGGGAGACGCGAACCTCTCCCAACGGCTCCCAACCGCCGCGAAGATCCCTCAACGGAACCCTCCGACCTGGGCGAACGCTCATCGGCACAGGTCGCTGCGGAGCCGGGACTACCTTGACACGGTAGAGGTCACAGGTTCGAATCCTGTATCGCCCACCACACCTTCCCAGGCCAGAGCACACGCTCTGACCTGAGTCGTTTCCGGGGCCCTCTGTACGGGAGATATCCGGGAGACCGTCCTCACAGCAGTTCCTCCGGGAGCCCGCTCTCGCCGTCTCCGCGGCAGCGCTCTTCGAGCCTCGGCGACACGGTGAAGAGCCGCTCCCGCTCCCGAAGCGTGAGAGCCGCCGCGCTCCCCCGCCGCCGTGTCGCTCCCGGGTCAGGTCCGGGCCGCCAGGCGGATCCCCGGCCAGGCCCCCTGCTCGGCGAGCCGGGTCGTCACCTGCACGATGCCGTGCCGGACAACGGACACGGCGTCCCGCGGCTCGTAGTAGTCCGAAGCGGCGCACACGGCGATGTGGCGTTCGATCACGGGGTCGACGACCCGCCGCACCATGAGGTCGGGGGTGCTCCGCAGCGCCTCGACACTGGACAGCGGGAGCAGGGCGCAGGCCTCGCCGCTCTCGGCGATGCGCACCATCGTGCCCAGGGACTCCACGTCGGCGGCGATCGTCGGCACCGCGCCGCGTTCGGTGAAGACGCGGTCGATGAGCACGCGCAGGTTGCTGCGCGATCCGGGGGCGACCAGCGGCACCCGGAGCATGTCCGCCAGCCCGATGTCCCCGTACGCCGCGGTGTCGGCGGCGGCCCCGCTCGTTCCGGCGGACCCGGCGGCCTGGGCGCCCCGGGGCGGCTCCTCGGCGTCCGAGCGCCCGACCAGGTACAGCTCTTCGGAGTACAGCGGCGTCTCGGCCGGTCGGGGCGCCGCGTCGTCGCGGTAGAGGACGGCGAGGTCCATCCGCCCGACCGTGAGCAGCTCCTGGATGTATCCGCTCACCGACTCGAACAGCCGCAGGTGGACACCGGGGTAGTGCCGTTTCGTCCAGGAGAACAGCGCCGGGGCGAGGTGGACGGCGACCGCGGTGGGCAGCCCCACGACCACAGGACCGCGGATGACGCCGGGCTCCTTGGCCACGTCCTCGGCGATCCGGTCGAACCGGCGGATGAGCTGCTGGGCGTCCCGGTACAGGGTCCGCCCCGCCGGTGTGGGCACCACGCCGCGGGGGCCGCGCTGCACGAGCCGCACGCCCAGTTCGCTCTCCAACTGCTTCATCCGCTGGCTGACCGCCGGCTGTGAGACGAACAGCAGCGAGGCGGCGCGGGTGAAGCTCCCGCTGTCGATGACCGCGACGAAGTCGCGCAACTGGGCGATGTCCACTGGCTGCCCCCTCGGCCTACGTGGTCCGGCCCCTCCCCTCGGCGCGCCGCAGCAGTCGGCGGGCGCGTTCCACGACCGGTCGGTCGATCATCTCACCACCGCGCTGCGCTGCGCCTTCTCCTCCCGCGGCGAGTACCTCGCGCGCCCACTCCAGCTCGGCGGCGTCGGGGGCGAAGGCGGTGTCCACGGGCGCGACCTGGGCGGGGTGCACGCACAGCTTGCCGCCGAACCCCCAGCGGCGGGCGCGGGCGGCGTCGCGCGCAGCGGCCGTGCCGTCGCGCACGTCCGTGGTGACACCGTCGACCGGCGGCGGCAGCGAGCACGCCGCCGACCAGCGCACCAGGTCGCTCCGCGACGGGTCGAGCGCGGCGTCGTCGGCGGTGCCCAGGTCCAGGGCCAGGTCGATACCGCCGAACAGCAGCCGGACCGTCTCGGGGTGGCCCGCGATGTGGGAGAGCTCCACCAGCCCGCGGGCGGACTCGATCAGCGGCAGTACCAGCGCCCCGCTCGCCTCGGCCGCGGCGCGCACGTCGTCGCCGGACTCGGCCTTGGGCAGGACGACGGCGTCGGGCGCCAGCTCGCGGCAGAGCCGCGCGTCGGCGGCGAACTCCGCGGTGGTGCGCGCGTTGACGCGCACGGCCACGACGGGGGCAGGGCCGTCGAGAAAGGCACGGGAGTCGGCGACGCTCGGCCACCCGGCCCGCAGCGCGTCGCGCGCGGCGTCCTTCCCGTCGGCCGGGACTGCGTCCTCCAGGTCGATGATGACGGCGTCGGCGCCGCTGCGCACCGCCTTGGCGAACCGGTCGGGACGGGACGCGGGCACGAACAGCCAGGTGACGGCCGCCGCGAGTGCGTCCGCGCGCGTGGCGGCAGTTGTCTGCGGCGCCATCAGACCACCCCGTCCGACCGCAGCCCGGCAGTCTCCTCGGCCGCCATCCCCAGTTCACCGAGGATGGCGTCGGTGTGCTCGCCGAGGCCGGGAACCGGGTCCATGCGGGGGGCCGGGTCGCGCGGGCCGGGCGGCGCCAGGGCCGGGACCCGCCCCGTCGGCGTGTCCACCTCGTGCCAGCGCTTGCGCGCGGCGAGCTGCGGGTGGTTCCACACCTCGGCGAGGCTGTTCACCCGGGCGTAGGCGACCGGGACGGCGGCGAGCAGGGAGGTGGCCTCGTCGCCGTCCAGCTCGGCGAAGCGCTGGGCGATGGCGGTCCTGAGCGTGTCGCGGTTGGCGCTGCGTGCGGCGTTGGTGGCGTAGGCGGGGTCCTCGGCGAGCGCGGGGCGCTCCAGGAAGCGCTCGCAGAACGCGCGCCATTCGCGCTCGTTCTGGATCGCCATCAGGACCACCTGCTCGTCGCGCGCGACGAAGGGGCCGTAGGGGTAGATCGTCGCGTGCGCCGCGCCGGCGCGCGCCGGCGGCTCCTGGCCGTCATAGGCGTAGTAGAGCGGGAAGCCCATCCACTCGGCGGTGGCCTCCAGCATCGACACGTCCAGGTGGGCGCCGGTTCCGGTGCGCGCGCGCTGGAGCAGCGCGCCCAGGATCGAGCTGTAGGCGTACATGCCCGCGGCGATGTCCGAGACCGAGATGCCGACCTTCGCCATCTCCTCGCCGCTGCCCGTCACCGACAGCAGCCCTGACTCGCTCTGCACCAGCAGGTCGTAGGCCTTCATCGTCTCGTAGGGGCCGGGTGAGCCGTAACCGGAGATGTCGCAGACGATGAGCCTGGGGTGCTGCGCCTGCAGCTCGGCGGCGCCCAGCCCGGCGCGGGCCGCGGCCCCCGGCGCCAGGTTCTGGAGGAAGACGTCGGCGCGGGCCAGCAGCCGGCGCAGCACCGCCATGCCGCGCGGGTCCTTGATGTTCAGCGTCAGGGACTCCTTGCTGCGGTTGGCCCACACGAAATGCGAGCTCATGCCGTTGACGCGGGAGTCGTAGCCGCGGGCGAAGTCGCCCGTGCCGGGGCGCTCGACCTTGATGACCCGGGCTCCCATGTCGGCCAGGTGGCGGCTGGCGTAGGGAGCGGCGATGGCCTGCTCCAGGGACACGACGGTTACACCGCGAAGCGGCTGCATGGTTTCTCTCCTGCGTGTGTTGAAAGGTCGGACGCGCCACGGGTGCGGAGCGCGCCGGGAGCCGCGGCCCTCCGGGCCGCCGCGTGCGGATCGGCCCGGAGGGGCGGTGGCCGCGGCTCGCGGCGCCGTCCTGACTAGACGACGAGGCTGATGCCCACGACGATGACCAGCGAGACCACCGAGGCCAGTGCGGTCACGAAGGTCAGCGCCTTGAGTGTGCCCCGGGTGGTCACACCGAGCAGCGACTGGAACATCCAGAAGAAGTTGCTGTTCACATGGAGCGCGAACAGGGCGCCCGCGCCGATGGCCAGTCCCAGTACCGCGGGCGGCAGGCCCAGGCTGCCCATGATCGGGGCGAGGATGCCCGCGGCCGCGATGGCGGCGACGGAGATCGAGCCGATGGCCAGGTGCAGCACGGCCGCCACCAGCCAGGCCAGCAGCACCGCCACGAGCGCCGGTGTGCCCTCATCGGCCGAGAACAGGCCGCCCAGGACCCCTTCGAGCGCCGTCTCGCCGATCACCGCGCCCAGCGAACCGCCGACGCCGGTGACCAGCAGGATCTGCCCGGTGGTGTTGAGTCCCTCGCCCAGTGCGTCGTTGGTCCGCTCGGTGCCCTGCACGCCCCGCGACAGCAGGTAGGCGCCGACCAGGCCGACGAAGAGCGCCAGCACCGGGTCGCCGAAGAACGCGATCACGGGAGACGTGGCGCCGGCGGCCTGGGCGATCGCGCCGGCGGCGATCATGACCAGCGGGACGAGGATGGGCAGCAGGGAGATGTAGAGCGGCGGGGTCCGCGGCGCCGCCTCGTCGACCTTCGCCGGGCCGCTGTCGCTGGCACCGCTGTCACTGGCACCGCTGCCGCTGCCGCCGCTGGGCGCGGCGCCCGCGGGTTGCACGGCACCGGCGGGCTCCCGGTCGCCGACCGCCACCGGGGCGATCTCGTCCTTCTCGGGGTTCCAGAACCCGAACTTCAGCAGGACGCCGTAGAGGAACACGGTGAGCACCGCCGTGACCAGTCCGACCCCGAAGCCGTAGAGCAGCATCGTGCCGAGCGGGACGCCCAGCAGACCGGCGATCGACACGGTTCCCAGACCGGGGATCACGAACACGTAGCCGACGAGGATGCCGGTGCTGAGCGCGCCGCCCATCATGCCGACGCCGTTGCGGCCCAGGCTGGGAGCGGCGGAGCGGGCCAGCGGGGCGGCGAGCACGAGCTGCACGTCCACGTAGATGGACGGGAAGATCGTGCTCAGCACGGCGGCGAGCGCGTAGGGGAGCCGCCTGGGGCCGAGCAGTCTCAGCAGCAGCTCCACCAGTTTCTGGAGGGCGCCCATGCGGAGCAGCAGCGACCCCAACAGGACGCCGAATCCGATGAGCAGCCCGACTTCGGTCATGATGTCGCCGAAGCCCTGGGCGATGGTCGAGATGGTCGTCTCGAACCCCAGTCCGGCCGCGAGTCCCAGGTAGATCGACCCGATCACGAGTGCGATCACCGGCTCGACGCGCGCGGCGATAATCAGTAGCACCACGCCGATAATCGATATCGTCGTGTGCACCACGACCAAGGTGTCAGTCATGTAGCTCTTTTCCGTTCAGACCTGATCAGGGGGCGGTGTCAGGCTTCCGGTCGCTGTGGCGGACCGCGACTGGTCAGGTCTCTCTACCGCCTGAAACCGCACGAAAGCGGGGACGCCTCGGCGGGAACTCTCGCACAGCCGCGGTGGAACGGCGCGAGCGGGTCCGCCCCGGCGTGTTCCAGAGCCGCAGCGCAGACGCCCTCTTCCCGTGGAACGCCGGAAACGGCGCCGCGCAGCGCAGCGGCAGGCGGACGCATCGCCCTGTGGCCCACAGCACAGACATGTCCATGCAACACGAAGACGGGCCCACCTGGTAGGGGCCCGTCTTCACGGGGTGCATAAGCAGCGCTTATACCGGCGCGACGGCCCGGGGCGGCGGACTGTGCCGGGGCCGGGCGGTCTCAGGGCGCGAGCAGCACCGTCAGCTCGTCCCTCGGCCGGGCTCCCGTGCCGGGCCCGTGTCACTCGGCACTGCTCACGGCCTCACGATGTCGAAGGCGGTGTCCGGTGCCTCCAGCACGTCGAGCAGCGCCCGGAGCACGCGGAGGTCGCCCTCGTACTCGACGTCCTCCCATGTCCGACGTGCCATGACGCCGATCAGCTGTCGCCTGGTCGTGGTGAGCGTCAACTGGGCCCGTGGGTCGGGAGCGGAGTCGCGAAAGTGCACGAGCACGCCGTTGGCGAGGCGCAGGTGCCACAGGCCGTCGTGGCCGTCGAGGAACAGGTCGATGCGCAGGTCGAGTTCCCAGGCCGCGGGCCCGTCGACCCGCACGGCGAGGGAGTCGAGCAGCTGACCGACGTCGAGGGCCGCCAGCAGCTGGGGGCTGCCGGAGCGGCGTGTCGCTCGGGGACCGTGGAGGAGTTCCCTCGCTCCGGTGAGGTAGTAGTTGCGCCACGTCGCGTTCTCACAGCCATGGCCGAGCGCGGTGTAGACACCGGCCAGCCGGTGTCGTGCCCCCTCGTGGTAGGGCTCGGCGAAGACCGCGTGGTTGAGCAGCGTGGCCGCGAAGCGGAGGTCGCCCTCCTCGACGAGGGCGTCCGCGTGCGCGAGTGCCCGGTCGACACCGCCGAGCAGGTCGACCCATCGCCTGGCCTCCTCGACCGGCGGGTGTTCCCACAGGTGGGCGGGGTTGCCGTCGAACCAGCCGAGGTAGCGCTGGTAGACGCCCTTGACGTTGTGGTTCAGCGATCCGTAGTACCCGCGGTTGGCCCACTGCTGGTCGAGGCCGGGCGGCAGCGTCAGCTCCTCCGCGATCTCCCGGGGGGTGAGGCCCCGGTTGATCAGGCGTACCGTCTGGTCGTGCAGGTAGGCGTAGAGGTCGCGCTGCCCCGACAGGAACCCCTCGATCCGGTCAGCGCCCCAGGTGGGCCAGTGGTGGGTGGCGAAGGCGACGTCGGTGCGTCCGCCGAAGAGCTGGAGGGCCTCGGTGAGGTAGCGCGCCCACTGCCGTGCGTCGCGGACCTGGGCGCCCCTCAGCGTGATGATGTTGTGCATCGTGTGCACGGCGTTCTCGGCCAGGCACAGCGCCCGCCGAGCGGGGAAGTACATGTTCATCTCGGCCGGCGCCTCCGTCCCCGGCGTGAGCTGGAACTCGATCTCCACTCCGTCGACCACGCGGACCTGACCGGTCCGGGTGATCGACTCGGTGGGCTCGGCCAGTCCGATCGTGCCGGCGGCCGGGCGCTGGCCCAGACCGCAGCCCAGGTGCCCTGCCGCGGAGGCCTCGATCGCGGTGCCGTACATGAAACCCGACCGCCTGGCCATCGCCGGTCCGGCGTAGACGTTCTCGGAGACCGCGTGCTCCATGAAGCCCTCGGGCGCGAGCACCGGCACGTCGCGGGCCGCGTCCGCGAGGACACCGCTCACACCTCCGAAGTGGTCGGCGTGCGGATGGGTGAGGACCACACCCGTGACCGGGCGGTCGCCGCGGTGGGAGCGGTAGAGCGCCAGCGCCGCGGCGGCGGTCTCGGTCGAGGTCAGCGTGTCGATGACGATGACACCGGAGTCGCCCTCGACCAGGGTCATGTTGGCCAGGTCGAGCCCACGGACCTGGTAGATCCCCTCGGTGACCTGGAACAGGCCGTGCCTGGCCGCGAGTCGGCTCTGCCGCCACAGGCTCGGATTCGCCGTCGCGGGCACCGGCCCGTCCAGGAACGCGTACGCGTCGGCGTCGTACACGACGCGTCCGGCGGCGTCGGTGACGCGTGCGGGTTCCAGCGTCCCCATGAAGCCGCGCTCGGCGTCGCGCAGGTCCTGTTCGTCCTCGGCGGGAAGACCCTCCGCCTGTGGCTTCGCAGCGGTCATGCCGGGGCCCCCTCGGATCTGGCCAACTCGCGGATGATGCCGTTGCGCTGGATCTCCGACGCGCCGGTCAGCACGCGGAACATGCGCAGTTGCCGCCAGATCACGTCCACCGGGGCGCCTTGCACCATGCCGGCCTTGCCGTGGATCTGCATCGCCTGGTCCGCGATGGCGAACGCGCGCTCGGCCACGAACAGCTTGCACATGAAGGACTCCACCCGGGGCCGCTCCCCCGCGTCGAGCGCGGCGAGGGCGTCGTAGGTCATCGAACGGGCGGCGTAGAAGTCGGTGGCCATGTCGGCGAGCTTGTGCTGGATCGCCTGCTTCTCCAGGAGGAGCCCGCCGGACACCTGGCGCGTGGCGGCGAAGTCCAGGGCCAGACTGATCGCCCGCCGGGCCGCGCCGAGAGCGGTGGGGCAGTGGAGCAGCCGGTTCGTCGTGACCCGGCCGAGGGCGATCCGCATGCCCTGTCCCTCTTCGCCGAGCAGGTTCTCCGCGGGGACGAAACAGTCCTCCAGAACGACGTCGCTCTCGATGTTCTGGCCCGACAGGGGCACCCTCCCGGGTGTGACGCGGCAGCCCGGGGAGTCCAGGTCGACGAGGAACGCGGAGTACTGGTCCTCGGAGGAGTCCATGCGGGCGACCAGGATCGAGAAGTCCGCGAAGGTCCCGCCGGTGCTGAACACCTTGTGCCCGGTGATCCGGTAGCCCCCCGTGACCGGGGTCGCGGTCGTGCGCATACGGCGTACGTCGGAGCCCGCGTCGTCCTCGGTCATGGAGAAGCAGCACGCGCGCTCGGCCCTGACGACCGGGAGCAGATACCTCTCCCTCTGGTGCTCGGTGGCGTGCTCGAAGATCGCGCCGATCCGCAGCGGTCCGCCCATGTCGCCGAGCACGCTCGTGGCCAGCACGCGGCCGGAGGCGCCGACCTCCTCCTTGAGCGCCGCCAGTTCCGTGTAGGACAGTGCCTGACCGCCGAGGTGCTCGGGAAGGTGGATGCCGTAGAAGCCGAGTTCCCGGCTGCGTCGCCACACCGGTTCCAGCATGGACCGTCGCAGTGCGGCCTCGGGGGTCAGGCCGAGGTCCTCCTCGTAGGCGGCGAGTTCTCCGGACAGGTAGTCCCGGAGTCTGGTGACCAGCGCGTCGAGGCGCGGATTGTCGTGGTAACCCGGTCGCAGCATGAAGGTCATGGCTGGCTCACCCCACCCTTCGCTCGGTGCCCGCCCACTCGCGCTGGCGGAGGGCGCGGCGGTCGATCTTGCCGTTGCGGTTGCGCGGGAGCCGCCGGACGAACTCGACGACGCGCGGGAGCTTGACCCGGGACAGGCGGGTCGCGCAGAACTCGCGCAGCTCCTCCTCGGTGGCCTGCGCGCCCGGGCGGAGCGTCACGAACGCCTTGACGGTCTCCCCCCACCGCTCGTCGGGGGTCCCCACCACGCACACCTCGAAGACGGCGGGGTGGTCGTAGAGGACGGTCTCCACCTCGGTGCAGTAGACGTTGTAGCCGCCGGAGATGATCATGTCCTTCTGGCGGTCCACGATGAACAGGTAACCGTCCGAGCGGAGGAAGCCCAGGTCGCCGGTGTGCACCCAGCCGTCGCGGAACGTCTCGGCCGTGGCCTGCGCCGCGTGGAAGTACTCCCGGACGCAGTCGGGTCCGCGTGCCACGATCTGGCCCACCGCGCCTGCGGGCAGTGGTTCTCCCCCGTCGTCGACCACGCGGACCTCCGTGTCGAAGACCGGGCGCCCGCAGGAGAGCAGCAGTTCGGGGTCGGACTCGATGCCCCGCACCACGTCCTCGGAGGTGAGGAAGGTGACGGCACTCGTGGTCTCGCCCTGGCCGTAGCCCTGGTTGACCACGGGTCCGAACAGTTCGACGGCGTCGCGGAGGCGGGCCGGGCTCACCGGGGCGCCTCCGATCGTGACACTGCGCAGACAGGACAGGTCCCGCTGCCTAGCGGTCGGTGAGGCCAGCACCAGGTTGAGCATCACCGGCACCAGGAAGGTGTGCGTGACGCGTTCGCGCTCGATGACGTCGAGGTAGGCCTCGGCGTCGAAGGCCGGGAGTACCACGACCGTGGCGCCGCGGAAGAAGCAGCCGAGGATGCCCATGCCGCTCGCGTGGGTGATCGGACCGGGGGCGAGGTAGACCGACCCCGGCTCGACGGAGCCCTGCGGGTTCATCGCCAGCTTGCGCATGTTGGACAGGCGGTTCTCGACCGTCTGGACCGCTGCCTTGAGTGTGCCGGTGGAACCGGAGGTGAAGTTCAGTACCGCTGGCGCGTGGCCGTCGAGATCGACGGCCACCGGGCCGGGGTCGCCCTCGGCGAGGAGGGCGGTGTAGGTCAGGGGCGCGCCGGCCTCTCCGTCGAGGGAGACGACGAGACAGTCGAGGGCGTGGTCGTCGACGATCGTGCGTACCGTCCCGAGGTTGGCCCCGTCGACGAGGACCAGCCGCACCCGCGCGTCCAGGAGGACGTGTTCGATCTCGGCCGCCGCCAGCCTGGCGCTGATCGGCACGCGGAGGCAGCCCGCCTTGCAGACGGCCATCTCGGCGACGACCAGTTCACCGCGGTTGCCGGCGAGAGTGGCGATCGCGGTGCCGGGACCGTAGCCGCGCGCGGACAGGGCGGAGGCGAGCCGGTTGGCCTCCTGTTCGAGAGCACGGTAGCTCCAGCGCCGGTCACCGGACACCAGGGCCTCCGCCTCCGGCCAGTAGGACGCGCTTCGGGTGAGGTAGCCACCAAGGTTCACGGACCCTCCAGAGACGACGAGTGAACACGAATATACTAGACACTATGTCCAGGAACTGTCCAGGGGCTCGAACGTTGCTAGAAAGGCCTCATGACAAACGAGGATCGACGCACTCTGCGCACACGGGCCGCACTGCGGGCGGCGTTCGTCGCCCAGGTGCTCGAACACGGGTACGCCGGGGTCAGGGTGGAGCACATCGCCGCGGCGGCCGACACCGGGAGGGCGACGTTCTACACGCACTTCCGCGACAAGGAGGCCCTCTACGACCACGTGGTCGAGGTCGTCCTGGGCGAACTGCGGGAGCGGATGACCCCGGCCGACTGGGAGGGGGTCGGGTTCACCGGTCGGCCGGTGGCCGAACTCTTCCGCCACGCGGCCGAGCAGCCCGACGTCTACCGGCTGATCCTGCGGGGCGAGGGCGACGGTCGCGGCCTGCGGGCCCTGGTCGACGCATGGACCACGGCGGCCTACGACATCTTCGCCGAGCGAGCCGAGACCCAGCGGATCCGCCCGCGGGTGGACCTGCGCGTCGTCGCGCGGGCCTGGGTCGGGGAGCAGGTCTCGGTGCTCCTGTGGTGGCTGGAGCTGCCCGCGCCGCGCCCGGGGACGGAACAGGTGGTGGAGACGCTGGTCGAGCTGTCCCGGCGCGGACGCTACTGGGCGACGGGTTTCGACTCGGTTCCCACGTAGGGGTTGTGTGGCGCCGGTCACTGCCCCTATGTTCTGGACGCACAGAACGTTATTGGATGTTCTGTCCAGGAATTAGAGAAGGGTCGGTGCCGTGTCTTCGTACCGCAGACTGCTCCACGAGTACCCCACCGGAGCCCGGCGCCGGCTCCTGCTGGCCGTCGTCGTCCTGGCGTTGTTCATCTCGGCGTTCGAAGGACAGCTCGCGCCGGTCCTGCCCCTGCTGCTGGCCGACCTCGGGCTGTCCCTGGAGGCCTACGGGCTCATCACCGCCGTGTCGCTGCTGTTCGGGGCCCTGTCCGGCTACCTGGGCGGTGAGCTGGTCGACCGGATCGGCCGCGTCCGCGTACTGGTGCCGTTCATGTTCCTGTCCGCGGCGGCGTGCCTGTTCATGGCGCTGTCGCAGTCGGTCGCCCACTTCACCGCCGCGCGTATCCTGCTCGCCTTCGTCGAGGGTGTGGCGGTGGCCGGTACCCAGCCGCTGATCAGGGACTTCACGCCGCGGATGGGCCGGGCCCAGGCCTTCGCGTTCTGGAGCTGGGGTCCCGTCGGAGCGAACTTCTTCGCGGCGGCCGTCGCCGCGCTGACGCTCGACCTGTTCGACAACTCCTGGCGTTCGCAGATCTTCGTGATGTCCGGTCTGGCCTTCGCGGGTGCGACGGTCGTCGCCCTCACCCTGCGGGACCTGGCTCCGGCGCTGCGGCGCACCGTCCGTCTCACCGAACAGACCACTCGTGAGAGCGGGGCGGCCCCCGCTGGCCACCGGCTGCGGCTGCTCCTGGGCCGCCGTGTCGTCTGGGCGCACGTGGCCGCGATGTCGCTGCTCTACGTCCTGCTGGCCACCATGAACGCCTACGGCCAGACCATGCTGGTCGACCACTTCGCCGTCACGGTGCGCACGGCGTCCGCGCTCGTGATGTCGTTCTGGGTCGGCAACCTGGCGGCCAGCCTGGTCTTCTCGCGGCTCTCCGACAGGGCGCAGAACCGCAAGCCGTTCCTCGTCGGCGGGGCACTGGCGGCGACGCTGCTGCTCGGGGCGCTCGTCATCACGATGGGCGCGGGAGCGTCCGCCTCGCTGCCGCTCGTCGTCGTGCTGCTGACCGGTGTCGGCCTCTCGCTCGGCGCCGTCCTCGGCCCGTGGATGGCCAGCTTCTCGGAGTACACCGAGGAGGTCCACCCGGACGCCCAGGGAGTGGCCTTCGGCCTCAACCACCTCGTGAGCCGGTTGTTCGTCCTCGCCGCGGTGCTCCTCGCGCCGCAGGTGGTCGCGGCCACCGACTGGCAGGTGTGGATGACCGTCACCCTGCTGGCGACCGCCGCCTTCGCGGTCGTCGTCACACAGGTCCAGGGCGGCCCGCGGCGCGCACCCGGTTCTCCGGCGGCGGAGGGGACCGGTGTGGCCGCCACCGCGGCCGAGACGTCCGCGGACTCCCGGAACACCTGAGGCCGGCTTGCCCGGGTACAGGACCCCGAGTCCGACCGTTCAGGAACCAAATCGGGATCGGGCCCCACCACCGCCCCCCGCGGGCGGGCCGCCGCCCCGCAAGTTGACTTGTCACCTACTATCCGGATGATGTATCAACGACCCACGGGGGTCTCGCGGCCACAGGCGACGCGGGGCGCCGCCCGTGCGGACGCCGTCGCCCCCGGGTGGCACAGCGAAGGAAGTGAACAGCGATGACCAGCCCGTCGATGACGAACTGGCCGAGCCTGCGGGTCTCGGACTGGGCCTCCACCCGCGACACCCTGCACATGTGGACCCAGATCGTGGGCAAGATCCGCATGGCCCACGCTCCGCTGATCAACCACTGGTGGCAGGTGACCCTCTACGTCAGCCCGCGCGGGCTGACGACCTCGGCCGTCCCGTACCGTAAGGGGGTCTTCGAGATCGAGTTCGACTTCGTCGACCACCAGCTCGAGGTCCGCAGCAGCGACGGCGGCGCGCGGAGCCTCCCGCTACGGCCGATGCCGGTCGCCGAGTTCTACACCCGGATCATGGACATGCTCGGCCAACTCGGGATCGAGGCACCGATCCGGCCGCGCCCCAACGAGGTCGAACCCGCGATCCCCTTCGCCGAGGACCACGAGCACGCCTCCTACGACGGCGAGGCGGCCACCCTGTTCTGGCGCCAGCTGCTCCAGGCGAACCGGGTGATCGGCGACTTCCGGACGCACTTCGTGGGCAAGGTCAGTCCGGTGCACTTCTTCTGGGGGGCGATGGACCTCGCCTGCACCCGCTTCTCCGGGCGGTCGGCTCCGCCCCACCCGGGCGGGGCGCCCAACTGCGGGGACTGGGTCATGGTCGAGGGCTACTCCCGGGAGTTGTCGAGCTGCGGGTTCTGGCCCGGCGGCGGCGAGGAAGGCGCCTTCTACTCCTACGCCTACCCCGCACCCGACGGGTTCGCCGACCAGCCGGTCGGCCCCGAAGGGGCGTACTACAGCACGGAGTTCCAGCAGTTCCTGCTGCCCTACGAGGCCGCCCGCGCCGCGCCCGACCCCGACCGCGCGGTGGCCGAGTTCCTCCGCACCACCTACGAGGCCGCCGCGAACCTCGGGAACTGGGACCGCGCCGCGCTGGAGGACGACCCCCTGCGGTGGCACGTGCCCCCCGCGTCCTGAGGGAACGACGGGGGCGGACCGGGCCGGAGCGTCGGCCCCCGTCGACGGATCCCGTCCGCGTTGTCGGAGGGTTCGGCCCGGGGGAGGGCCGCGTCCCGGCCGCTTCGTCCCAAGTGGATGAGATGTCAACTTCTTCGTTACACTGCGCCCATGGACGAGACGCCGCGCTGGCTGGAGGCGGACGAGAAGGCCGCTTGGGACAGCTTCATCCGCATGCAGGAGACGCTCATCGGGCGGTTGTCCCGTCTCCTCCAGGCCGACTCCGGGATGTCCGCCTCCGACTACATCGTGCTCGTCAACCTCACCGCGACGAGCGACGGGAGGATGCGCTTCCTGGAACTGGCCAGGCTGGTGAACTGGGAGAAGAGCCGGATGTCCCACCAGGTCCGGCGGATGGCCAAGCGCGGGCTCGTGACCAGGGAGGAATGCCCCGACGACGCCCGCGGGGCGTTCATCGTCGCCACCCCGGCCGGCTACGAGGCGATCGAGGACGCCGCGCCCCTGCACGTGGAGCACGTCCGCCGCCTGTTCGTCGACGCCCTGACCCCGAACCAGCTCAGCACGTTCGCCCGGCTCTCCCAGCGCGTCTCGGACCACATGGACAAGCAGCCGGACTGAGCGGGCGGCACGGGGTCCCCCTCCAGAGGCCGGCTCTGTTTTCGTTGATGGATCAACGCCGACTGCGATTATCATAGTTGATGCATCAACGAAAACGACGACGGCGTCGGGACACCCCCGAAGACCGTGCCGGAGCAGCTCGACGTCGGCCCATCCGACCACCGTCCGGGTCTGCGCGGCGGAGTGGACGGCCACCCGGTGCGCGGGCAGTAGGAGGAGGCGGTTTCCGCCGCCGCGGCGGCCTGCGGCCCGGTCAGGGCGCCACGACGGTGGAAGCGGTCCGCGATCCGTCCACCAAGCACGTTTTGAGGGCCTGAAGCGCCAACGAGGCGGTTTGGGCTCGCTCCAGAAGCAGGATGTCGCGATGCAGTTCGGTGTCGAGCGGCAGGTAGGTGACTCTCGGATCGCTGTCCTCGGCCGGGATCGGAACGCAGGCGACGGCCAGGCCCTCTCGCACCAACGCGAGCTGGGTCAGATGGTCGGCGACATAGAACGACACGTCCAGCTCGACGCCGTGTCGGCGCGCGACCTGTTCGAGCGCGGTATGGGCGTCCGAGCCCCGGGCACAGGTGGCCCAGCGCTCTCCGGCCAGGTCACGGATGCTGAGAGGGCCGTGGGAGTGCAGAGGATGGCCGCTCGGAATCGCCATGAACAGGGCTTCTCGTGTGACCTGCTCCGCGACGACACCCGTCGGCAGCCGCAGCGGGGAGGCACTCCAGGATTCGGCGAGCACGAGATCGATGGCCCCGGCCGCGAGGCGGTCGAGGTGGTCGGCGGTCTCCCCGTCCTCGACGGACACCCGCACGCGGGGGTGCTCACGGTGGAACGCGGTCAGCTTGGAGCCGAGCACGCTCCGGATGACGGAAGCGATCGCCGCGACACGCAGATGGTCGACGTAGGTCTCGTCGCGATGAAGATCGTTCTCCGCCTGCTGCATGGCATCGGCCACCTGCCGAGCGTATCCGGCGAGCACCTCTCCCTTCGCGGTGAGGCGGAGGCCGCGTCCCTGCGGCACCACGATCTTCGTCCTCGCCTCGGCCTCGATGCGGCGCAGCTGCTGTGACACCGCGGGGCCGGTCATGTGCAGTGCCGTGGCGGCTTGGGTCACCGACCCCGTCCGGGCCACGGCGTCCAGTACACGGAGACGGTCCCACCCCATAGTCATAAGGAACACTTAACATAAATGAGCAGAACTATGAAGTAGTGCTGACTCCGGGTGTGAACCTACTGTCGAGTCATGTCCTCTGTCGCTCCACGCTCGTCACACAGTGCGTCCCACACTGGTCGGACGGTGGGAGGAGGCGGCCCCGTCGCCGCGTCGTCCCTGGTCCTGGCTGGAGCGCTCTGCCTCTCGGTCTCGGCGACCCTGGTGAAGCTGGCCGGCGTCGACGCCGCCACGACGGCGGTGGCGCGGTGCGCGATCGCCGTGGTCGTGCTGATCCCCCTGGCGCTTCGGGAACGGGCGCGGGTCGGGGCCCTGTCACGCGGCGGTGTGCTGTGGTCCCTTGCCTCCGGAGCCGCGCTGGGCATCGACTACGCCGCCTGGACCGCCTCGATCTACTACGTCGGCGCGGGGATCAGCACCGTCCTGATCAACATACAGGTCCTGGTTCTGCCCGCACTGGCCTTCCTCGTCGACCGGGAGAGGGTCACGACGCGCTTCGTCATCGCGCTCCCGCTGATGCTCTTGGGCATCAGCCTGGTCGGCGGGCTGTGGAACGCCTCCCTCCGGGGACCGGACACGAGCATCGGTGTGCTGCTCGGCGTCATCGCGGGTTGCGGCTACGGCGTGTACCTGTTCCTCACCCGCCGATCGACACGACGCGACCCGGGTCTGTTCGTCCAACCGCTGACATGGGCGTCGGCTTCCGCCGCGGTCGCCGCCGTCGTGGTCTCGCCGATCTCCGGCGGTATCCAGCTGGACGGGATCTCGGTCCGGTCGTGGACCCTGCTCGCGCTCCTGGCGGTACTCGGCCAGGTGGCCGCCTGGCTGTTCATCCACCACGGCAGCGTCCGGTTGCCGTTGACGACGACCGGCGGATTGCTGTTGATCCAGCCGATCCTCGCGCTCGGTCTTTCCGCGCTGATCCTGGACGAGCACCCCACGGTCCTGCAGCTGGCGGGGGCAGCGGTCGTGGTCGCCGGTGTCGCCATAGCAAACGGTCTGCTGTTTCGAAAGCGCAAGCGCTAGACCGTTGATGGAATTCTGCTGGAACTCCTGCATACAGGCTCGAATCCTGTATCGCCCATCACCTTCCCAGGCCAGAACATACGTTCCGGCCTGAGTCGTTTCCGGGCCCTCCCGCGCGTGAGAGATATCCGGAAGACCGTTCTGGAAGCGGGGTCCTCCGGGAGCCCACTTTCGTCGTCTCCGCGCTCGCGCCCCCGAGCCGCACGGGCCGTATCCGGAACACGGGGAGAGGAGCCCACGGGTCTTCTCCCCGTGTTCATGTGATCACCCTCCGGTGTGTGCCGCCGTTGGAAAGAGCACCTGTCGTGGAGGATGTGCACAGCCCTAACACCGGGGTGCATCGCCCGCCTCCCGGACGAGTCCTCACGTGAAGGGGTGCCCCCGTGAACCTGTCCCGCCCGAGGCCTGCGGGTCACGTCCGCTCAGCGGCCGTCCCCGTGGTCGCCGTGCTGGTCGCGCCCATGATCCTGGTCGCGCCGTCGTCCCAGGTGACGGCCGACGTCGTCCCTGCGGTGAGCGGGATCTCCGGAGGCGTGGAGGAGCGGATCGCCCCCGGGGTGGACCTCGTGTCCGGCCCCGTCCCCGGTTCCGGGGGCGGCGGGGAGCAGTTCGCCAGCCTCCTCACCGTCGACCTCACCGGGGAGATCGGGATCGAGTACGTCGACGGGGACGGCCTCACCTCTCCCACGACGGTCGCGGACATGGCGGCCGCCGCCGAGCCCCCGGAGGGATCCACCGTGGTCGCCGCGGTCAACGGCGGCTACTTCGACATCGGCGCGACCCAGGCTCCCCTGGGCGCCGGGATGCGCGGCGGACGCCTGCTCACCTCGCCGGACCCGGGGTTCACCAACGCCGTGGTCATCGACGCCGACGGGGCGGGCAGCGTGCGGCAGGTGGCCTTCGACGGGACCGTGTCCCTGCCCTCCGGGGACCTGGACCTCGACGCCCTCAACACCTCCGCCGTCCCCGCGAACGGGATCGGCCTGTACACGTCGGACTGGGGCGGGCACCCCCGCGCACACGTCGTGTACGAACCCGGGAGCGACCCCGGGGACACGGCCGTCGCCGAGGCCGTGGTCTCCGAGGGCGCCGTCGAGCGGGTCAGCGACACCCCCGGCAGCGGCCCGATCGAGGAGGACGAGCGGGTCCTGGTGGCGCGCGGCTCCGCGGCGGAGCGGATCGCCGACCTGTCCGAGGGCGACCCGGTCGAGCTGGAACACACCCTCACCGCCGAGGGCACCGAACCGCACATCGTCCTGGGCGGGCGGCACGTGCTGGTGCGCGACGGCGAGCCCGTTCCCGTCGAGGACGACTCCCGCGCGCCGCGTACCGCGATCGGCTTCTCCGAGGACGGCGAGACCATGCACGTGGTGACCGCGGACGGGCGCAACCGCGGCCACGCCGGATCCACGCTCGCGGAGGTCGCCGAACTGCTCGCCGCGTCCGGGGCCGACCAGGCGCTGGAACTGGACGGCGGCGGATCCTCGACCCTGCTCGTGCGCGAACCCGGGGGCGTCGGTCCGGTACTGCGCAACCGCGCCGGGGACCAGCTCCGGGAGGTCCCCGACGGACTGATCTTCACGGCGCCCGAGGGGTCGGCCGAACCCTCGGGCCTGTGGCTGCGGCCCGCGCTGGAACCCCGGCCCGAACACGGCTCCCCCGTGCCGCCCCAGGCGGACCCCCGCCGCGTGTTCACCGGCATGCACCGCACCCTCGCCGCCACCGGGCACGACGAGGCCTTCGGGCCGTCCGGGCCCGGCGCGCCCCACACCCCCGACGACCGCACCGGCGAACTGGAGCTGTCCGCGCCCACCGGGCACGGGGACGGCCCCCGGTTCGTCACGGGAGGCCCCGGTCCGGTGACCGTCACGGGGCGGGCGGGTTCGGTCCGCGACACCGTCGACCTGGAGGTGCTGCCCGCACCGAGCGCACTCCGTGCCACACCGCGGCGCCTGGGCCTGGCCTCGTCCGAGGACACCGCATCCTTCGTGCTCACCGGGGTCACCGGGGACGGGGAGCGCGCGCCCGTCGAACCGGTCGACGCCGAGGTCGAGGCCGTCCCCGAACTGGTCGAGGTCGTGGACCAGGGCGACGGCGGCTTCGAGGTGCGGCCGCGCGCCGGGCGGGGAGCGGGCACCGGGGAGGGAACGGGCCTCGCGGAGGGGACGGGCACCCTCACGGTGACCGTCGGCGGGGTGAGCACCGAGATCCCGTTCTCCGTCGGCACGCGGACGGTCTCCGTGGCGGGCTTCGAGGACGCGCGGGAGTGGACGGCACGGTCCGCGCGCGGCGAGGCCGGGGTGCGCCCCGTGGCCGGGCGCGACGGGCCCGGTCTGGCGCTGGCCTACGACTTCACCCGCGACATCCGCACCCGGACCGCCGCAGCCCACCCTCCCGAGCCGCTGACCCTGGACCGCCAGGCCTTCGCGTTCACCGTGGGCGTGCGCGGCGACGGCAGCGGTGCCCGGCTCATGCTCAGCCTCACCGACGAGCACGGTGTCGGTCACTCCCTGGAGGGCCCCGCCGTGGACTGGGAGGGCTGGCGCGACGTGCGCCTGGAGGTGCCCGACGACGTCGGGCACCCGGTCACGGTCTCGCGCGTGTACCTGTTGGAGGAGGACCCGAGCCGCGCCTACGCCGGTGAAGTGGTGCTCGACGGCCTCACCGCCGAAACCACGACAGAGCCCTGACCCGTCAGACGATCCCAGCGACGGTACGGACCCGCCGAGGCCGGACTTCCGCCGCCTGGCTCCCACCGCCTGGCTTCGAACGCGGCTCCGTGTCCCGCCAACGCGTGGTACGAAGGGGGGCCGAGGACCACGATGAGCAGGAGAGATCAATGAGCGCCCGTTTTCAGGAACTGGACTGGCGGGCGACCCCGATGGGAGAGCTCAGCCTCCGGCGTCGGCACGACCCCCTCTTCCGCAAGGAGGTCTACGAGATCAAACTCGACGACGACTTCCTGATGTCGAGCCTGTTCACCGCGGCCGAGGTCGAACTGACCCGGCTGGCCCTGGCCGAACTGGAGGCGGCGAACGGCCTCCGCGTCGCCGTGGGAGGCCTGGGCCTGGGGTACACGGCGCACACGGTGCTGGAGGATCCGCGCGTGGGCTCCCTCGTCGTGGTGGAAGCCCTCGGCGAGGTCATCGACTGGCACCGCGAGGGGCTGATCCCCTCGGGCGCGTCGCTGGTCCGCGATCCCCGGTGCCGCCTGGAGCACGGGGACTTCTTCGCCGCGGTCGGCGCCGGGTCGGGGCCCGCCCCCGACATGGGCGCGGAGCCGTTCCACGCCGTGATCGTCGACATCGACCACTCACCGCGCCACCTGCTCCACCCGAGTCACGCGGGTCTGTACACGGCCGAGGGGCTGCGCCACCTGCGCGAGCACCTGCTCACGCCGGGCGGTGTCTTCGCCCTGTGGTCCAACGACGCGCCGGACGAGGAGTTCACCGACCTGCTGGCGGAGGTCTTCACCACGGCGCGCGCGGAGGTCGTGGACTTCCCCAACCCCCAGCAGGACCACGACGCGTCCAACACCGTCTACGTCGCGATGTCGTGAGCTCCCCGCTCCCCTGAACGGGGAGTCGGCTGGGCGGGGCGTCAGTGCACGGAGGCGGGGCCTTCACAACGAAGCAGAGCAGCCCACTCGGCGGCGGGGAAGGCCAGGGTGGCCGCTTCCTGGTTCTGGGTGTCGCGTACCAGGGTGGTCGGCCCTTCGCTGACCTCGACGCAGTGAGCGGCGTCATTGCTGTAGCTCGACTTGTGCCAGATCACAGCAGCCTTCCTAGCAGGGCGGACGTTTCCCCCAGGGGAGAGCACAGTCCGATCAGGTTCCTCACGACAGACACTACCGCCGCGGTGTCCTCCGGCTCGTCCATCAAGAGGTTGCCCCGGGCGTAGTCGGAGGCCGCCACAGCAGCGCCATCCGCCAACCGGTAGACCTGGACAGAGGCGGCGATCAGCAGCATCGGATTGCCGTCAGGAATCAGGTGAACCGCCATGCGCTCCCGTTCCATGTGCCGCAGGATCGTCTTGACCTGGTCGGTGCGTACGCTGTCGGGCAGGCAGGTCAGCGCGGAGATGGGGAAGACGGCGGTGACGAACGGATCATTCCTTCGTTTGAGCACCTCGTAGCGCGAGACACGAAGCTGGGCGAAGCGCTCCACATCGTCGTTGGACGCGCTGGGATGTCCGGCGCGGAACACCATGCGCGCGTAGGGCAGGGACTGGAGGAGGCCGGGCACGAGGTTGGAGACCGTCACCGTGTCGATCTCCACCGCTTTCTCCTCCAAGGCGCCCTTGGAACGCATCCAAGGCGGAATCTGCGACCCGGTGGCCACCGGCTCCCACGTGCGCACCAAGCGCCCTTCGGCCTTGAGCGCTTTGTCGAGCTGTTCGACTTTCGCCCGTTTGGGAGTGATGACGCCGGTCTCCCACCGGGACACCGAGGCGGCGGATGACCCCACACGTTCAGCAAGCTCCTCCTGCCTCAAACCAGACAGTTCACGGAGCTTGGAAAACAGAGATGTGAATTCGTTCTCAGTCACACCTCAAAGCTATCCAGCTATCTGCACGCGGGACCATATCCATACAGATAGATATTGATAGCTGTGTAAAACCACTGTTCAGTCGCACCGTGGGTGTATGGATGCGATCGAACAGCTACAGCACCTCCAGGAAGAACTCACCGCACGCGGACTGTCCTCGCAGATCGGTGACAAGCCCCACTGGTTCAGCCTGGACCCGGTGCCCACCCTGACCTGCTGCCCCTACCTCGGATACGCACAGGTCACCGTCACCGAACACGGCCTCTACCGGTGGTTGGACGGCAAGGGCGACTACAGGACCCACCCCCGCGTCTTCGCCGGACTGGTCGTGGACGACCTCGTTCGCACCCGCGCGGGTACCTCGACCCCACCCGAACTGCCCGAATGGAACAAAATTGCCAAACAGATAGCACCACCGCTCCCCCGCCGAAGTGAGTGGAGGCGCGCACGCGATCAAGAAGAGTGACACGAGCGAACGGGCCTCACTATCACCGACGCACAGCGGGGCCCGTTCTCATGCACGCGTACACGTATACACAGAAAATCAGACCATTTCCATGCATTCCCGGAAAGCGGGATGCGCGGCTTCTGTCAATCTCTGCTTTCCCGGAAGAACAAAGGAAGCTCAGAGCGCGCTGGCGCTGCTCTCCCGGACCAGAAGGGTGTGGCCGACGACGACCTTGGCCGAGGACCGGTCGGCCTCGCTCCCGGGCGCCGCGTCCGGAGCGCCGCGCCGGGCCTCCACCGCCTCCAGCAGCAGCCGCACCGCCTCGCGGGCCAGGCTCGGCTTGTCCGGGGCGACGGTGGTCAGGCTCGGCACGGAGTAGCGCCCGGGGGCGATGTCGTCGAACCCGACCACCGCCACGTCCTGGGGGACCCGCACCCCGGCGTCGTGCAGCGCGCGCATCGCCCCCAGCGCCAACAGGTCGTTCATGCACAGCAGCGCGTCGGGCGGCCCGGGCCCGGCCACGAGCCCGGCGGCCAGCTCCGCCCCGTCCTTCCAGTGGAAGTGCCCGGCCGGGCGCACCAGCGCGGGGTCGTAGCCCCTCCCCCGCGCCTCCAGGGCCTCGCGGTAACCGCGGGTGCGCAGCTCGGCCGTGCCGGAGGGGCCCGGCGGCCGACCGCCCACCACCGCGATCCGGGTGCGTCCCCCGTCGAGCAGGTGCTCGGTGGCCTCCCGCGCGGCGGCCACGTTGTCGATCGCCACGTGGCCGTGCCGGACCGTGCGGGGCAGCTCGCCCAAGAGCACCACCGGCAGCCGGGAGGGGTGCGTGTGCAGGGCGGCGTCGTCCATGGCGAGCGGGCTGAGGATGACGCCGTCGACGAAGTCGGCGCCGAACCCCTCCAGGGCGGACTCCTCGCGGTCGCGACGGGCCTCGCTCTGGTGGACGAGGACGGTGCGCGAGAGGCGTTCGGCCTCGCGGATGACCAGGTCGGCGAGCTCGGCGAAGTAGCCGAGGTCGAGTTCGGGCACGACCAGCGCGATCACGCCGGTCTCACCGCGGCGCAGGTGGCGTCCGGCCAGGTTGACCCGGTAGTCCAGCGCGGCGATGGCCGCCTCCACGGCGGCGCGCGTGGCGGGCCGAACGTGCGGATGGTCGTTAATAACGTTGGAAACCGTTTTCTCCGAGACCCCGGCCTGACGCGCGACGTCCTTGATACGCGGCCTCGTGCCCACGTCCACCCCCGATCAGCGCCATCCTAGCCCGCGCCCCGCCGCCGCCCCGCGGTCGGCCCCGGCCGCCCCCGCCCGGCGACCGGAACCTCCTGACCTTCGCATCAAGGTATTTACATCGATGTAAAAATGTGCTGGCATGTGACGTGACGCCAGTCACAGGACGACGCCGCCGTGAGAAGGAGAAGACCTCCGTGCCGACGCACCACCAGTCGCAGCCCGGGGACGGGACCACCGCTCCGCCCCGCCCCGAGTACCCGCGCCCGCAGTTCACCCGCACCGACTGGCTGTGCCTGAACGGCGCGTGGGACTTCGAGATCGACCGCGGCGACAGCGGGCTCGAACGGGGCCTGCGCGACGCCGAGCTCTCCGGCACCATCACCGTCCCCTTCTGCCCGGAGTCGGAGCTGTCCGGCGTGGGCGACACCGACTTCATGGAGGCGGTCTGGTACCGGCGCACCGTCCGCGTCCCCGACGCCTGGGCGGGACGGCGCGTCCTGCTGCACTTCCAGGCCGTGGACCACGACACCACCGTGTGGGTCAACGGCGTGGAGGTCGCCCGCCACCGCGGCGGGTTCACCCCCTTCACCGCCGACCTGGCCGGGGTCGCGGGCCCCGGCGAGGAGGCCGTGGTGGTCGTGCGCGCCCGAGACAGCCGACACGGCTTCCAGGCCCGCGGCAAGCAGGCCACCTGGTACGCCAACTCCGGGTGCCACTACACGCGCACCACCGGCATCTGGCAGACCGTGTGGATGGAACCGGTCCCCGACGTGCACCTGCGGCGCCCCCGCATCACCCCGGACCTGGCCAACGGGGCCTTCCACCTGCTCCTGCCGCTGTCCGGCAGCGGCGAGGGGCTGCGGGTGCGCGCGGTCCTGGAGGACGGGAACGGAGAGGTCACTGCGGCCGAGGCCCGCGCCGACCTGGACACCGCGCCCCGGCTGACCCTGACGGTGCCCCGGGAGCGGATCCGCGCCTGGTCGCCGGAGGACCCGCACCTGTACACGCTGCGCCTGGAACTGCTCGACGCCCGGGGCGGGGTGGTGGACCGGGCCGGGTCCTACGCGGGCCTGCGGTCGGTCTCCGTCCAGGGCAAGGCGATCCTCATCAACGGCCGACGCGTGTTCCAGCGCCTGGTCCTGGACCAGGGCTACTACCCCGACGGGCTGATGACCGCGCCCGACGACGCCGCCCTGGTGCGCGACATCGAACTGGGCCTGCGGGCCGGGTTCAACGGGGCCCGCCTGCACCAGAAGGTCTTCGAGGAGCGCTTCCTGTACCACGCCGACCGGCTCGGCTACCTGGTCTGGGGCGAGTTCGGCGACTGGGGGTGCGCGGCCGACGGCGGCGCGGCCGACGACAACCAGCGGCCGGACGCCTCCTACGTGGCCCAGTGGACCGAGGCCGTGGAACGCGACTACTCCCACCCCAGCGTCATCGGCTGGTGCCCGCTCAACGAGACCTTCCAGCGGCTGCACGACCGCTTCACCGCCCTGGACGACGTGACCCGGGCGATGTTCCTCGCCACCAAGGCGATCGACCCCTCACGCCCGGTGGTGGACGCCTCCGGGTACGCCCACCGGGTCCCCGAGACCGACGTCTACGACTCCCACAGCTACGAGCAGGACCCCGAGGCATTCCGCAAGCAGATGAGCGGCCTGGCCGAGGACGACCCCTACGTCAACCGCGGCGCGGACGGCCGCGACTGGTCGGTGCCCTACCGCGGGCAGCCCTACTTCTGCAGCGAGTTCGGCGGGATCCGCTGGGACCCCGACACCGACGGCGGCGAGCAGTCGTGGGGGTACGGGAACGACCCGAGGACCCCGGAGGAGTTCCACACCCGCTTCGAGGGTCTGACGGGCGTGCTGTTGGAGGACCCGGACATGTTCGGTTACTGCTACACGCAGCTCACCGACGTGTTCCAGGAACGCAACGGCGTCTACCGGTTCGACCGCGGCGACAAGCTCGACACCGCCCGCATCGCGGCCGCCCAGCGCAGGACGGCCGCGTACGAGAAGGGCGATCGTCGGCCCGGGTGAGCGCGTCCCCGGGAGCCCCCGGGGACCACCCGCCCCTCGAATCCACCCCCCGCCTTCCCCTTGGAGTCCGCCGATGCCACACCCGCCACGCAGATCCAGCCCGCCGACCGGGACGCCCCCGCCGTTCTCCCGGCGCCGCGTGCTCCTGGGCACGGGAGCCCTCGCCCTGGGCTCGGCCCTGGGCGCCGCCGGATGCGCCCCCGACCCCGGTTCGGGATCGACCACGCAGGTGCGGTTCTGGAGCCTGTTCCAGGGCGGTGACGGCGCCCGGGTGGAGACCATGCTGGAGGCGGTGCGCGAGCAGGCCCCGCACCTGAGCGTCACCCCCAGCACGCTGGCCTGGGGACCCCCGTACTACACCAAGCTGGCGGTCGCCTCCGTGGGCGGGCGGGCTCCCGAGACCGCCGTGCTGCACCTGTCCCGCCTGCCCGGGTACGCCCCCGGAGGGCTGCTCGAACCCTTCGACCTGGACCTGCTGGCCGAGTTCGGGGTCACCGCCGAGGACTTCGTGCCCGACCTGTGGGAACGCGGCATCCACGACGGCGCCACCTACGCCGTCCCGCTGGACACCCACCCGGTGATCGTCTTCTACGACACCGGGGTGGCCGACCGGGCCGGGCTGCTCGACGGGGACGGGAGGCTGACCGGGATGGACTCCCCCGAGGGGTTCCTCGCCGCGTCCCGGGCGCTGGCCGAGGCCGGGGGCGGCAGCGGCGTCTCCTACGGGCACGTCAACGACGACTCCCAGGGGTGGCGGCTGTTCTGGATGCTGTACAACCAGACCGGCGCGTCCATGGACCTGCCCGAGGGCGGACCGGCGGTGTTCGACCGCGACGCGGCGCTGCGCGTGTACACCTTCCTCGCCGAACTGCTCGACGGGCGGACGTCGGACCCGAACCTGGACTACCCCACCGCCCTGGCGGCCTTCGCCTCGGGGCGCTCGGCGATGCTCATGTGCGGGGAGTGGGAGCTGCCCTACCTGTCGGAGCACGTGGAGAACCTGGGAGCGGCCCCCTTCCCCACGGTCTTCGAGCAGCCCGGCGGGTACGCCGACTCCCACGCCTTCGTGCTGCCCCGCCAGGGCGAGACCGACCCCGAACGGGTGCGCGCCGCCCACGAGTTCGTGGCGCTCATGGTGCGCAACAGCCTGATCTGGGGCGAGGCGGGCCACATTCCGGCCTACTCGCCGATCGCCCGGTCCCCGGAGTACCTGGCGCTGGACCCGCAGTCGGACTACGCCGCCGCCGGGGAGACCCCGGTGCTCGACCCCGAGGTGTGGTTCGCCGGGGCCGGATCGCGATTCCACTCCGACGTGAGCGAGGCGCTGCGCACGGCCCTGACCGGCGACGGGCCCGAGGCGGCGGTGGAGCACCTGGGCCGGACCCTGGACTCCTGGGCCGCCCGCACCAACCCGGGAGGCCTGGATTGAGCGTGACCACCGAAGCCCCCAGCCGCCCCCGCGCAGGAGAGGGACCCGCGCCGGGCGACCCCGGCCTCGCGCGGCTGCTGTGGCGACGCCTGGCGGACTCGCCCCTGGTGTTCCTGCTGCCCTTCCTCCTGGTGTACGCGCTGTTCCTGGCCTGGCCGCTGGTGAGCGGCCTGTGGATGAGCTTCACCGACATCGCCCTCAACGGGGCGGGCGGCGCGTTCGTCGGGCCGGAGAACTATGCCGAGGCGCTGGGCGACCCGATGGTGTGGCGGACCCTGGGCAACACCGTCCTGTTCACCCTCATCACCACCGTCCCCCTGGTGGTGGTCGCGCTGACCATGGCGGTCCTGGTGCACACCGGGCTGCCCGGGCAGTGGCTGGGGCGGGGGGGGGGNTGGCGCTGGTGTGGAAGTTCCTGTACGTGGAGGACTTCGGTCTGCTCAACCACGCGCTGGGGCTCTTCGGGATGGAGGGCCTGGGCTGGCTGACCGACGAGAGCGTGGCGATGTGGTCGGTGGCCCTGACCACGATGTGGTGGACGGTCGGATTCAACTTCCTGCTGTACCTGGCCGCCCTCCAGTCGATCCCCGGCCACCTGTACGAGGCCGCCGCACTGGACGGCGCGGGGGTGTGGGCCAGACTGCGCCACATCACCCTCCCCCAGCTGCGGGGCACCACGGTGGTCGTCCTGCTGTTGCAGGTGCTGGCCTCGCTGAAGGTCTTCGACCAGATCTACCTGCTGACCGGGGGCGGCCCGGGCGAGGCGACCCGCTCGCTGCTGCTCTACATCTACGACGTGGGCTTCACCGGCTACCGGTTCGGGTACGGTGCCGCCGTCTCCTACCTGTTCCTGGCGCTCGTCCTCGGGGTGGCCGCCTTCCAGTTGTGGATCAGTGCGCGGAGAAGGGTCTGACATGGCGACGCGGAGCATTCGTTCGGCGCGGCGGGCCGAGGTGGCCCTGGACCGCGCCAGGCAGCGCGACCTGATGCTGGGCGGGGGCCGCGGACCGCGGATCGCCGCCATGTCGGCGCTGGTGGTCTTCGCGGTGCTGTGGCTGGCCCCCATGGTGTGGGCGCTGATCACCTCGTTCAAGACCGAGGGGGACGCGGTCTCGCTGCCGCCGACCCTGGTCCCCGAGACCGGGTTCACCCTGGAGCAGTACCGCAACCTCTTCGAGGCCGGCAACGTCCAGATGTGGCTGTTCAACAGCCTGGTCATCGCCGTGCTGGTCACCCTGCTCACGATCGTGGTGGCGGCCCCGGCGGCCTTCGCGATGTCGCGCATGGACTTCCGGGGCCGCGCGGCGCTGATGGCCTTCACGATCGCGGCGATCGTGGTCCCGCCGCAGCTGCTCATCGTGCCGCTGTTCCAGCAGATGGTGTCACTGGGCCTGGTGGACACCTACGCGGCGGTGATCCTGCCGCAGCTGGTGGCGCCGGTCATCGTGTTCGTGCTCAAGCGGTTCTTCGACGCGGTGCCGCGCGAGCTGGACGAGGCGGCCCGCATGGACGGGGCCTCGTACTGGCGGCTGTTCGTCTCGGTGATCATGCCGCTGTCGCGGCCCATCCTCGCGGCGGCGTCGATCTTCGTGTTCATCACCGCCTGGAACAACTACCTGTGGCCGTTCATCATCACGACCGACCCGGCCCTGATGACGCTGCCCGTGGGCATCCCCAACATCCTGGACTCCTACGGGACCTTCTACGCCTCGCAGCTGGCCGCGTCGATGGTGGCGGCGGCGCCGATGGTGGTCGTGTTCATGCTGTTCCAGCGCCAGATCGTCAACAGCGTCGCCACGACGGGTCTGGGCGGCCAGTGAGGACGGGCCTCCGCGCCGGAGGGTCGATCGGCCGCGGCACGCCCGAGGGCGCGCCGCGGGGACTGCGGGCGCGGAGGCTTCACCCCAGGATTACAACGATGTAAGTAGCAAGAGCACCACTCCTCCTCGGACGGGAAGCAGCGATGTCACCACGCACGTCCCCTCGCTCGCAACGCCATCTGACGGCCCTCAGCGCCCTGGCCCTGGCGCTGCTCACACTCCCCCTGGCCACGACCGCCACCGCCGCCGCCTCCAGTGGTACCGCCGCGACGACGACCACGACCGCCGAGGCCGGCACGGCAGCCGAACCGGCCGATCGGNNGGGACGTTCCGCAACCCCCTCAACGCCGGGGCCGACCCCACGATCGTGCACCACGACGGGAACTACTACCTGTCCACCACCCAGGGCGACCGCATCTCCGTGTGGAGGTCGCCCAGCCTGGCCACCCTGGCCACCGCAGAACCCGTGGAGGTGTGGCGCGACAGCGACCCCAGCCGCGACACCGAACTGTGGGCCCCGGCGCTGCACCGGTTCCAGACCGAGGACGGGCCGCGCTGGTACCTCTACTACACGGCCGCCGACAGCAGGCTGACCGACCCGGTCGAGCGGGACGCCAGCCACCGGCTCTACGTCCTGGAGTCGGCCGGTGACGACCCCGCCGGCCCCTACGAGTTCAAGGCCCGGATCGCCGACACCGGCACCTACGCCATCGACGGCGAGCCGTTCGTGCACGACGGGCAGCCCTACTTCGCCTGGAGCAGTCCCGGACGCGGGTTCGACGGCGGCCCCCAGCAGCTCTACGCCGCGCGGATGAGCAACCCCTGGACCATCGAGGGCGAGCCCGTCGCGCTGCCCAACGAGGGCGGCTGCCCCGAGGTCCGGGAGGGGCCGACCCCGCTGTACCGCGACGGCAGGACCTTCCTCACCTACTCCACCTGCGACACCGGCAAACCCGACTACCAGATCTGGTCGATCGCGCTGGACGCGGGCGCCGACCCGCTGTCCGCCGACGCCTGGGAGCAGCTGCCGGGGCCGCTGTTCAGCCGCGACGACGCGGCCGGGGTCTGGGGGCCCGGGCACCACTTCTTCTTCACCTCGCCCGACGGGACCGAGGACTGGATCGCCTACCACGCCAAGAACACGCCCGAGTACACCTACTCGTTCCGCTCCACGCGCGCCCAGCGCATCGGCTGGACCCCCGAGGGCACCCCCGACCTCGGACGGCCGCTGGCCGCGGGGGCGACCCAGCGACTGCCTTCCGGCGACCCGGGCGCGGGCAGCACGGCGATCAACGACACCGACACCGGCCAGGGCGGAGCGCGGGTCTCCTACGAGGGCGACTGGACCACGGGCGACCGGTGCGGGGTCCACTGCTTCTACGGCGACGACCACTACACCGCCCAGGCCGGGGCCACGGCCACCTACCGCTTCACCGGGTCGCGGATCGCGGTTTACGGATCCCTGGACACCGACCACGGCTACGCGACGTTCTCCGTGGACGGCGGGCCGCCCTCGGAGCCGGTGAGCTACCACAACCCGTTCCGGGTCGGGGAACAGCGCGTCTACCTCAGCCCCGAACTCGGACCCGGCCGCCACACCCTGACCGTCACGGTCACCGGTGACAGGCCCGCGGGGTCCAGCGACGCCATCGTCACCGTCGACCGCGCGGAGGTCTACCCCGCGCCGTGACCGCGGCCGGATCCGCCCGTGGCCCGGCCGCGGGCGGGTCCGGAGCGCCCTCACCGGTGGGGGCGGAGCCGCCCGCTACGGCCGCCCGCTCCGCACGCCGGTGCCCGGCGCTCACGCGGCGCGGGGGTTCGCGAGCGGCGCCGGGCGTCCGTGCGGCGCCGGGGTCCGTCGCGCGCCGTCAGGGCTTGCGCGCCACGCCGCCGTACTGGTCCATGCCGCGCCGGGCGCCGACCTCGATGGGGGCGGGGCGCCACAGGGGGCAGGGGACCACGCCCGGCTCCAGGAGTTCCAGGCCCTCGAAGCGGGCGGCCACCTCGTCCGGGCCGCGCAGGAGGTAGGGCACCGCGCCCTGCTTGTTGCCCACCTCGATGGCCTCGTTGTAGGCCTCGCTGGTGTTGGTGCCGTCGTAGCTCGCCAGGTAGCTGCCGGAGGGCAGCGCGTCCACGAGCCGCCGCACGACCGGCAGGACCTCGTCGTCGGGCACGTGGCCCAGGACGCCCATGAGCATGAGCGCGACGGGCTGGTCGAAGTCCAGGGTCCGGGCGGCCCGCTCCAGGATCGTGTCGGGGTCGCGCAGGTCGGCGTCGATGTAGTCGGTGACCCCCTCGGGGGTGCCGACCAGCAGCGCGCGGGCGTGCGCGAGCACGAGGGGGTCGTTGTCCACGTAGACCACGCGGGAGTCCGGGGCGATCGCCTGGGCGACCTCGTGCGTGTTGTTGGCGGTGGGCATGCCGGTGCCGACGTCGAGGAACTGGCGGATGCCCGCCTCGCCCGCCAGGTGGGTCACGACGCGGACCAGGAACTCCCGACTGGTGCGGGCCAGGTCCACGATCTCGGGGAAGCCCGCGGCGACCGCGTCGCCCGCCTCGCGGTCGATCGGGTAGTGGTCCTTGCCGCCCATCCAGTAGTTCCAGATCCGGGCCGAGTGGGTCCGGGTGGTGTCGATCTGCGGCGGGCGACCGGCGGAGGCGGGAGTGGACGGGGACGCATCGTTGGTCATAGGGCATCCACCTCGATAGACAGGGGGTTGACGTCACGGAACACGGACCCCGGTGCTCACGCGGCCGAAACCCCGCCGCAGCCGGGGAAACTGCTCGCACCGATGCTATCCACACCGCGTGGGCGCGCCCCCCACGCGACGTCCGAATCCTCTCCCGGAGGCCGCGTTCCGCCGCGGGTGGAAAGGGCCCCTCCGAACACGGCGGGCGCGGCGGAGCGGCAGGTCGGCGGGCAGCGGGGCGGCGGCCACCGGCCGTCCTTCCGCGTTGTCGGGGCCGGAACGGGGACCGCGGGCGGTGCGTGCCGAACACCCCGCCGCGCGGGCCGGTGGTCGTCGGCCCGCGCGGCGGGGTGTCCGGGGGTATGGCGGGGCGGCGGCCCGGAGGCCGGTGCCGGCGGGGCCGGTCAGTTCCGCGCGGCGGCCGCGGCGCCGGAGGACTTGACCAGGCGCTTGGTGGAGCGGCGGAAGGCCCAGATGATCACCACGGCGACCAGCGCCGTCAGCGGGAAGCCCATCACGGTGTCCGCGATCGCGAGCCAGGCCGTGGAGTCGGCCAGGTAGAGCCACCCCTGCACCGCGAACCGCAGGACGCACATGACCAGCACCGCGAACGTGGCGACGTGGTGCGCGACCAGCGTGGGCCGGTCCTCACGCCAGGCGTGGGTGCCGCCGTGCACGGCGTTCCAGACGACGCCGGTCACCGGTCGGTTCATGAGGTTCGTGGCGAGCGTGACCACGCCCACCACCAGGGCGGCCCAGATCCCGATCACGAAGAAGTCGTTGGCCGATCCGGTCCAGGCGACGATGCCTCCGGCGATCACGACGCCGAGCACCCCGCCGTACACGGAGCTGAAGGGCTTGCCGCGCCAGAGCTGCACCACGGCGATCGCCAGGGCCAGGGCGATCGCGATCCCGACGGCGACCAGCGGCGAGACGAAGGCGATGGCCCCCGCGAAGACCAGGGCCGGGATCGCCGAGAGGACCATCCCCCACGGGCCGCCCGCCGCGTCCATCGCCGCCTTCCTGGCGTCGACGGGCTGCTCGGGCTGGGCGGGGCGCGTGGGCTGCTCGGGCTGGATGGGCTGGGCGGGGTGGTGCTCGGTCATGGTCACTCCGTCCGGGGAGGTGGTCGCGTCGGTGTGCTCGGGGGAGTCGAAGAGGTCTCGGGCGGCGGTCGTGTCGCTGTGTGCCATGTCGTTCCTCTCGTTCAGGTCCGGCATCGGCTCCGGTGCCGGGCCAACGCTCCGTCGCGGTCGCGGTCGCACCGGGCTGCCCCCATGCGGAGGAGGGGCAACGAGGTGTCCCGCTCTCGCTCCGGGCGTTCGCCGGTGGTGGCCGCTGTGAAGTTCATGACCCCATTCCACCGGTTCGCGCGCCAGCCGGGCAGTGCGACCGCGTCACCACTTCGCCATGACGTTCCGCTGAGTCGGACCATGACGTGGTGTCACTGGTGGAACGCGAACAGCGAGGTCACCGTTGTGTCACAGTCCGTCCCGCCGCCGGGATGACCGCCCCGGCGCTCCCCGGACACCCCGGGCACCCCGGGCACCCCGGGCGCACCGGGCGCACCGGGCACCCCGGGCACCCCGGGCGCACCGGGCGCACCGGGCGCACCGGAAACCCCGGGCGCACCGGAGAAGCGGCGCCGCGAGCCGGTGTCACGGACCCGCGGCGCCAGGGAAAGCGGAGCCGAGCTCACAGCCAGTCGTGCTCGCGCGCGTACCGCGCCGCCTCGTGCCGGGTCCGCGTCTGGGTCTTCTGCATCGCGTTGGAGAGGTAGTTGCGCACCGTGCCCTCCGCCAGGTGGAGCTGGGCGGCGATGTCGGCGACCGAGTAGCCCTCGCTGGTCGCCCGCAGCACGTCGACCTCGCGGTCGGTGAGAGGGCAGTCGTCGATGACGGCGAGCGCGGAGACGTCCGGGTCGATCCACCGCTTGCCCTGGTGCAGGTTGGCGATGACCGAGGCGATGTGCGCCGGTTCCGCGGACTTGCTGACGAAGCCCTGGACCCTGAGCTTGAGCGCCTTGCGGAGCACGCCGGGCCTGGCGTGGCGGGTGAGCATGAGGATCACCTGGTCCGGCAGCTCACTGCGGATCCGCGCGACGGCGCCGAGCCCGTCCACCCCGGGCATCTCCAGGTCGATGACGAGCACGTCGGGCCGGTGGTCCAGCGTGGCCCGCACGGCCTCCTCCCCGTCCTCCGCCTCGGCGAGCACGGTGATCTCGCCCTCCAGCGGGAGCAGGGCGGCCATCGCCTTGCGCAGGAGGGCCTCGTCGTCGGCGAGTACCACGGTGGTCATCGGATGTCCTTCCGCGTTGTGGTGGGGCGTGCCGGGGCCAGGTGGGGGAACTGCGCGGCGGTCACGAACTGCCCGTCCGTGTGTTCCACCGTCAGTTCGCCTCCGCTGTCG